>CAZLNF010000006.1:0-24362 GCA_964560885.1 uncultured Actinomyces sp.
GCGATCACCCTGGCTCCCTGGGAACTCCCAAGGCCGGGACGTCGGCTCGCACCACCAGCCCGCCGGGCGAGGTGCCCGGCGACCACGTATCCGCACTTGGGATCTAAGCAGTAGGAGTTACCCCGCATGGCACAGGGAACTGTCAAGTGGTTCAACGCCGAGAAGGGCTTCGGCTTCATCGCACAGGCTGACGGGGGTGCCGACGTGTTCGTGCACTTCACCGCC
This sequence comes from uncultured Actinomyces sp., assembly GCA_964560885.1. Taxonomy (GTDB): domain Bacteria; phylum Actinomycetota; class Actinomycetes; order S36-B12; family S36-B12; genus Mxb001. Next base: position 226 of record CAZLNF010000006.1, read on the forward strand.
ATCCAGGCCGACGGCTACCGCAGCCTCGACGAGAACCAGACGGTCGAGTTCGACATCGTCCAGGGACCCAAGGGTCCCCAGGCCGACAACGTCCGCATCATCTGAGGCGACCGTCATCGCGTGAGGCCCGCCCCCTCGGGGGCGGGCCTCACTGCTTTCCCCGCCCCCTGCCGCCTTCCGGTGGACGCCGCCCCCGGCACGGGTGAAGATGGACGTATGAGCGACGACATCGAGAAGCTGCTCGCGCAGGTCTCCCAGACCACGCCCCCCACGTCCACCTCCCCCGCCAAGAAGGGGGGATCCGACGTCGCCAAGAAGGCTGGCGGCAAGCCCGGAGGCAGATTTGCCTTCGCATTCATTACAGCGCTGGTCTTCGGCGGCGTCGCCTTCGTCGTCGGCTGGCTCTTCACCCCCTTCGTGCTCACCGGGACATCGATGGGCGTGGGCGCTGCGCTCGGGTCCTTCGCGACGGCGCTTCTCGCCGGGCCGCCGCGCTGGTTCTCTTCCTAGCCGCGACTGCCGTCGTCACCGACACTGTTACCCTCGGTCTCTCCCCAGCCCCCGTAGCTCAGGGGATAGAGCGCCGGTTTCCGGTACCGAAGGTCGCAGGTTCGAATCCTGCCGGGGGCGCGTTTCCCGGCTCAAGGTCGCTAGAGCACGCCTCCCGGCAGCGCGTACGTCGCTGACTGGATGACCTTGCGAGAGCCACCTTCAACGGCGACCGAATTCCCCGAGCCGACGCTCACCGTCGTCGTGGCCGTCACCGCCTGAGCGCAGCCCGGGGCCGTGGACAGGGTCAGGCCCGGGATGACGATGTCGACGACGGCATGGTGCTCCTGCCAGGTGATCGTGTCCGTCTGCGCCTGGGCGCGGGCCACGGTGCAGGAGGCACCGGCCGTGGTGGACCTCTGCGTCACCACCAGGGTCACGGTGACCTGGGCACTTCCCTGTACCGCCATCTTGGGAGCCGCGTTGCACGCGGTCGGATAGCCCTTCACGATGCAGTTGGTCAGGGACAGCACGGAGCCCATCGCGATCGGGCCGGTCGAGCCCGCGAACGTGAAGGACTTCGACATCGCCAGGGACTTGCCAGGATTGACGAGCGCATCCGTCGCCTTGGGAATCTGCACGAATCGCGCCCAAGTAGGAAGGGCAGCCGACACAGCGAGTTGCGATTGCTGTCCGGTGCCACTCGCGCCTTCGGCGATGGTCACACTCCCCTGGCTCGCGGGACTCGTGCAACTCCCCGGATCGCAGATCATCACCTGGGTCACGCAGGTGTAGGTACCCGCGGTCGCGGATCGGAGCATGCCGAGCACGGCGATATCGAAGCCGGCATCGGATTTCCAGACGTTGCGCCCGCCCTCGACATCGAGCGCCGTGGCCCCGGTCGGATCGGTGCACGTGACGGAGACGCCCAGGAAGATGCCCGGAAGCCCCGAGGGGAGGTTGACATCGTCGACCACGAGGTCGGTGCGCACGAAACGACGATCCCCCGCGTTGGCGGTCACCTGCACGGAAAAGACCTCCTGCTTGCGCGCAGTGGCCGCATTGACGACGGTGACCGCGGGCGTGTCGTCCACGACAGGTCCCGGACCCGCCGGCTCAGCGGCGAGTGCGGGCGGGGAGACAAGCAGGGACCCGAGCACGGCGGCAAGGGCCACGAGGGCGGGCACACGAGGCGACATGATTCGAGGCTAGAACACACGACCCCAAGGTGTCGCGACCCCACCCGTCGGATGTCCCTATGCTGCCGCCGTGCAGAAGACCCGCCTGACCGACCGCGAGCGCCGGCGCAACCGCCTCTTCACGACGAGCGGCGTCGTCATCGAGTGGTACGACTTCATGGTCTACGGCCTCCTGGCCACGACCCTCCAACAGGTCTTCTACCCCACCGACAACGCCACAGTCGGCCTCATCCTCACCTTTGCGACCTTCGCTGTCGGTTACATCGCCCGTCCGATCGGCGGCCTCGTCATCGGCCGCCTCGGGGATACCAAGGGACGCAAGTACGCCCTCACGCTGTCGACCACCCTCATGCTCATTCCGCTCTTCATCACGACGATCCTGCCGACCTACGACCAGATCGGGATGCTCGCGCCGATCCTGCTCACGGTCATGCGACTCATGCAGGGCTTCTCCGTCGGAGGTGAGTACTCCGGGGCGCTCACGGCCCTGAGCGAGTCTTCGGGTCAGGCGGGACGGGGTCGCAGCGTGTCGCTCGGACTCGCCACCGCAATGGGCGGCAACCTGCTCGCATCGCTCGTCGTCTTCCTCACGACGGTCATCTGGGGGCAGGAGGCACTCGCGGAGGGGACCTGGCGTGTCCCCTATGCGATCGGCTTCGTCCTCGCCGTGGTCGCCGTCCTCATGCTGCGCAAGATGCGCGAGACCGAGTCCTTCCAGGAGGCCGTGGAGTCGGGCGAGACCGGTTCACCCGTGCGCTACCTGCTCCGGGCCTACCCCGGCGCGACCTTCCTCATGCTTGCCCTCGCCACATGGAGCGGAGTCACGGTCTACACGCTGATCTCGTGGATGCCGTCGTATCTGGAGACGGTGGTGGGCATCTCGGATGCGCGCGCCGACCTCGTTTCGGCGCTCATCTCCGTCATCTACATCGTGCTCATCATCCCCGTGGCGGCCCTGGGTGATCGCCGAGGACGCCGACCGCTCATGATCGGCGCCGTCATCGCCTACGTCGTCCTGGCGATCCCGTCCATCCTTCTCCTCAACTCCGGTGCTGTTGCCGGGGTCCTGCTTGCCATCGTCGTGCTGGCCACGGTGCAGACGTTCGTCGACTCGACGACGACCACGGAGATGACCCAGCTCGTGCCCACCAAGGTCCGCTACACCGGCATCGCCTTGACCTACAGCATCGGCATGATCATCGGCAGCTTCACTCCCGCGCTCGAGGAGACGCTCCTCGGATCGACGGGCAGTGTCCTCGTGCCGGCGTTCGTCCTCATCGGCATCTCCCTGCTTCTCATCCCGGTGATCGCGGTGTTCCCTCGCTACGTCAGGCGAGCCCAGGCGGAGGACGTCGAGCCGGCACTTGCCTGAACTGCGGACACGGCACTGCCCCACCCAATAGCGTTCTCGCGTCCCGCGACATCGCAGCCCGGCCAGAAGGAGCACCATGTCGTCCCAGCGCGATCGCATCGACCCGGCATCCCGTGAACCCCTGGAGATGCTCCTCGCCGCCGTGCCCGGTGGCTTCAACGCGATTCCGGACATCGTCGAGCGCAGGGCCTTTGTCAGGCAACTCCTCCAGACGATGACCGCTGACCTGCCCCCCAATGACCGCGTCGTCAGCGAGGAGCGCACGATCCCGGGGCCCGAGGGCGCACCCGACGTGCACGTGCGGATCTACACCCCGGCCGAAGCGACAGGTGTGCTCCTGCCCGGCATCCTCTACATCCACGGTGGAGGCATGATCATCGGCGACCTTGACGGCGAGCACCTGCGTGCAGAGATGCTCTGCGAGCTCACCAACACCGTGGTCGTGTCCACCGACTATCGCAAGGCACCCGAGCACGCCCACCCCGCGCAGGTGAACGACTGCTACGCCGCCCTCACCTGGATGGGCGAGAACCTCCGCGCACTCGACATCGACCCGAGCCGCGTCGCGGTCTACGGCGGCAGCGCAGGAGGCAACCTCGCCATCGCCACCACCATGATGGCTCGCGACAAGGGCGGCCCGGCCGTCTGCTTCCTCATGGCTCCGTATCCCATGATCGACGACCGCAATGAGCTCCCCTCGACCCACGAGATCACCGAGGTGGGCATCTGGGACCGCGCGGGCAATCTCGAGGCCTGGGAGTGGTTCCTGGGCGGCCAGCCTGCGGACGCCTACGCCGCACCTGCGCGCGCGACCGATCTCTCCGGCCTGCCGCCGACCTTCATCGACGTGGGCGAGCTCGATCTCTTCCGCGACGAAGACATCGCCTTCGTCCAGCGACTGCTGCAGGCGGGAATCCCCACCGAGTTCCATGTCTACCCGGGCGCCTACCACGCGTCCGAGGTCTTCGCGCCACAAGCCGAGCTCAGCCAGCGCATCTGGGCCGCGCGACTGTCCGCGCTAGCACGGGCCCTGCACGGCTGACATGAAGGCGACGATCTTCGACGGGACGACACAGCGTCCCTTCGACCCGTCCGACGCCCAGGCGGTGTCGGCGTCTACGCCCTACGCCTGGATCGACGTCATCCCGTCCGGCCCGCAGGATCCCCAGGTGCTCGCCCTGCTCAAGGAGATGGGCTTCACGGAAATCGTGGCGACGTACACCACGCGCGCCTACTCCAGCGGGATGTTCCAGGCATTCGGCGACAACATGCTGGGCAGCACCTACGCCGCAGCGGACACAGGAGACACCCCCGTCCTCGTCCACTGCGTCTGGAACGCCGGGTGCTTCATCACGATTCGCATGGGAGCCGACAAGGCCATCGCCGCAGCTCTCGAGGACCTGGGCCCGCGCGCCAAGTCGCTCTTCGCGAGCCCTGGCCCCGCGCCCGGTGTCATCCTCCAGCTCATTCTCGACAGCATCGATCGCCAGCTCACCCAACTCCAGACGCGGATCGCCCTGCTCGACGGCCAGATCATCGTGACGACCAATCCACAGCAGATCACGCAATTGCAGCAGCTGCGCTCCCCCATCGAGGCCCTGGCCACGACCATCCCGGGTTACGCCGAGAACCTCAGCGAGTCCCTCGTCGATCCGACGTCGCTCCCCGGCGTCGATGCGGCCGGGAGCCAGGCTCTGCAGACCTACGCCGCCTGCGTCAATGACGTCGTCCAGCGCATCGACAGCGCGGGCTCCGACATCCGCTCCGCCATCCAGGACTACCAGGGTCAGGTGAGCGCGGCGCAGGGCAACCGCATCAACCAGCTCACGCTCGTCTCGATCATCTTCCTGCCCATCACCTTCATGACCGGCTACTTCGGCATGAACTTCCAGTGGCTGGTCAACTCCACCCAGACCTTCGCCACGTGGGTGGTCCTCGGAGCCATCCTGCCCATTGCGGCCGTCATCGTGTCGGTGTGGCTGCTGCAGCGCAAGGGCTTCCAGATCGGCCGCCGCCACGACAGTCGATTCCACCTGCCCCATCGCCATCCGCCTGCTCGCGACACGTCATGACCACCCGGGTCCTCGCCATCGACCAGGGGACATCGGCAACGAAGGCGGTCATCGCGACCTCTGACGGAGCCCTCGTCGACGTGGACTCGGCTGTGGCCGGGATCCGCTACGACGACGACGCCGTCGAGCAGGACCCCGAAGCCCTGCTGGACAGCATCCTGACCGCGGGGCGCACAGCCCTCGCCGCATCCGGCGACAGTGTCGCTGCGGTGGGCCTGGGCAATCAGGGAGAGACCGTCCTGGCCTGGGACATCAGGGACGGACGTCCGCTGAGTCCGGCCATCTCCTGGCAGGATCGGCGCGCCTCGGCGATCACGGATGCACTGGACCCGCGCACTCGAGACGCTCTCCTGCGGCTCACGGGCCTTCCGGCCGACCCATACTTCGCGGCACCCAAGATGGCGTGGCTGCGACGTCGACTCGGCGGTGCGCTCGGCCGGACCACGGCCATCACGACGATTGACGCCTGGACGAACTTCCGCCTGACGGGGCGGTTCGCGACCGATGCCGCTACGGCGTCACGCACGATGCTGCTGGACCCGGAGACCCTCGACTGGTCACCGGAGGCCATCGCGGCCTTCGGACTCGAGGACCTGCCGATGCCCGAGGTCATCGCGTGCGATGCGCGACTGGGGACCACGAGTGCCTTCGGCCCCAGCATCGCCGTCATCGGCGCGATCGTCGACCAGCAGGCGGCTCTTCTCGCAGAAGGCTGCCTGGCCGAGGGCGATGCCAAATGCACCTACGGCACAGGAGCGTTTCTCCTCGCCAATGTCGGCACCAGGCATGCCCCGTCCGCCGCCGGCCTGGCGACGTCCCTCGCCTGGGCCATGTCCAACGGCGACAGGGCATCGTGCGTGGACGGCCAGGTCTATACCGTGGGCGCAGCGGTGTCGTGGCTCGAGCGCATCGGTCTCATCGACTCGCCTGCGGACCTCGACCGGCTCGGGGGGTCCGTCGCGTCGACCGGGGGCGTCATCTGCGTCCCGGCGCTGGCCGGCGTGGGCGCGCCCACATGGCGTCCGGATGCGCGCGCGACGTGGCAGGGACTCTCCCTCGCGACATCGAGGGAGCACATGGTGCGTGCCTTCTGCGAGGGAGTCGCTGCCCAGGTGGCCCTCCTTGCAGCGGCCGCGGCCGACGACATCGGGGCCCCCCTCGCCTCCCTGCGCGTCGATGGAGGTCTCACCCGGTCTCGGGTCGTGATGCAGCTCCAGGCCGATCTGCTCGGCGTGCCGGTCGAGGTCTATCCGCACACCTGCGCGACCGCCCTCGGCGTTGCCGCCCTGGCCCTAAGAGGCCTCGAGGGCCCCGGGGCGGAGGATGACCTGGTCAAGGGCTGGGGCCCTGCGGCGACCTATGTCCCGACCGTGTCAGCCGACGAGGCATCAGCCCGCGTTCGTGCCTTCGCCGCGGCGCTGGAGGCATCATGACGGCGAACGTCAAGACGGCGTACGACGTCGCCGTCATCGGCGCGGGTGCGGTGGGCAGCGCCATCGCGAGCGCGCTCACCCGCCAGGGAGCTCGGGTCGCGCTCATTGAGGCGCGCAGCGATGTGGGTGCGGGCACGAGCAAGGCGAATACCGCTATCTGGCACACCGGCTTCGACGCCAAGCCGGGGACCCTGGAAGCCCGGCTCGTCGCGCGCGGTCACCGGCTGCTCGAGGAGCGCGCGGATGAGTTTGGCTGGCCCATCGAGCGCGTCGGCGCGCTCCTGGTGGCCTGGGACGACGAACAGGTCGCCCGTCTCGACTCGATCATCGACCAGGCACGCGCCAACGGCTACGACCGCGCGCAACCGCTGTCCGCGGACGAGGTCTACGCGATGGAACCCCATCTCGGCCCGGGTGCGCTCGGGGGCGTGAGCATCCCCGACGAGGGCCTGCTCGATCCCTGGACGATCACCATCGCTCTCGCGACGGATGCTGTCGTCAATGGCGCCACCCTGCTGCTCGATGCGCCCGTCGAGCGCATCGAGCAGATGCCCGAAGGCTACGTCGTCGCGACACCGCGAGGGGATGTCACGTGCACGTGGCTGGTCAACGCCGCGGGGCTGGGGAGTGACCTCATCGATCGCGCAGTCGGCCATGACGACTTCACGATCACGCCCCGGCGCGGCCAGCTCATGGTCTATGACAAGGCCGCCCGCGACCTCGTGCGCCACGTCATCCTCCCCGTGCCCACCGCGACGACGAAGGGCGTGCTGGTCGCCCCGACCGTCTACGGCAACGTCCTCCTCGGGCCGACCGCTGAGGATCTGCAGGACCGCACGGATACCCGCACCACACGCGAGGGAATGGACTTCCTGCTGGGCCACGGGCGCCGGATCATGCCCGAGTTGCTCGACTTCGAGGTCACGGCGACCTACGCCGGCCTGCGTGCGGCGACCGAACACTCCGACTACTGCTACGCCGTCTTGGAGCGATACGTGCGCGTTGCCGGCATTCGCTCCACCGGCATCAGTTCCTGCCTCGCGATCGCCGAACAGGTCTGCGGGGACCTCGCGGAGGCGGGGCTTGCCACCACTCCCCTGGAGGCGCCTCGGACGTTGCGGATGCCCAATCTCGCCGAGGGCCGCCCCCGGCCCTACGCCGATGCGGCCCTCATCGCCGCGGATGAGGCGTACGGGGATCTCGTGTGCCTGTGCGAGCGGGTGAGCGCCGGGGAGATCCGCGACGCACTCGCCTCTCCCCTCCCCCCGCGCGACGCCGACGGGCTGCGGCGCCGTACCCGCGCTCTCTCCGGGCGCTGCCAGGGCTTCTACTGCGGCGCGCGCATCACCACCGCGCTGCGAGGCGCGCCATGATCGACGTCCTCGTGGTCGGTGCGGGGCCGGCGGGCTTGTCCACTGCCGCCGCGCTCGCGCAGCGCGGTGCGCGCGTGCGGGTGCTTGATCGCGACGAAGCACCCGGTGGCGTGCCCCGCCACTCGGACCATCCCGGATACGGCTGGCGCGAGACGCGCGTGCTCAGCGGACCGGCGTACGCGAGGCGACTCACCGACCGGGCAAGCGAAGCGGGCGCGCAGATCGACGTGCGCGCGACGGTGACAGACCTCCGCCCACTCCCCGGAGGTGGGGCCGAGGCCGACATCACCGCCCCGCGGGGACGCGAGACTGTGAGAGCACGGGCGGTCGTACTCGCTACCGGGTGCCGCGAGCGGCCTCGCAGCGCCCGCCTCGTGCCCGGAGCTCGCCCCTCCGGGATCCTCACCACCGGCTGGCTGCAGCGACTCGTGCACCTTGACCACCGCTCGCCCGGCACGCGCGCCGTCGTCGTGGGAGCCGAGCACGTGTCCTACTCGGCGGTGGTGACCCTGGCCGAAGCGGGATGCCGCACGATCGCGATGGTTACCGACGATGACCGACACGTGTCCTTCTCGGCCTTCGACGTCGCCGCAAGGACCCGATATCGCTTCCCCTTGCTCACCCGCACGCGCATCTTGGAAATCCACGGACGAGAGCGCGTCACCGGAGTGACGATCGAGCATGAGGATGGGCGCCGTGGGCACCTGGAGTGCGACACCGTGGTCTTCACCGGCAATTGGTACCCAGAGAATGACCTCGCCGTCCGCGCGGGCATTGATCGCGACCCCCGCACGCACGCACCTCTCGTCGACACACGCGCGCGCACGCGCACCGCGGGCGTCTTCGCCGTGGGCAATCTCATCCACCCTGCCAGCACGGCCGATGCCTGCGCGCAGGACGGCGCACGCGTCGAGGGCATCACCTCGTGGCTCGGCGGTTCACCCTGGCCGGACTCCTGGGCGGCCATCGACGTCGACTCTCCCCTGCTCTGGTCGTCCCCCGGCCTGCTGGTGCCGGGCGAGGCAGGTCCCCTTCGACTGCAGACGGCACGCGGCCTGAACGCTCCATTGCTGCTCTCAGAGCAAGACGGGCGCACGCTCTGGCAGGGCAGGCTCGCGTACATCCGCCCCACCCGACCCTTCGCCCTCCCCGCTGAAGCACTCGCCGGAGCGAGCGGTCCCGTCAGAATCCGCGTTGCCCGATCCGGGGCTGTGATGGGATGAGGGCGTGACCGATCTGCCCTCCCGCGCCCGTGTCGTCGTCATCGGCGGCGGCGTGGTCGGCACATCGGTGGCCTACCACCTCACGAAGCTCGGTGTGACCGACCTCGTGCTCCTCGAGCAGGGCCAGCTGTCGTCAGGCACCACCTGGCACGCTGCCGGACTCGTTGGCCAGTTGCGGGCGACCGAGTCCGGCACGCGACTGGTGCAGTACTCCGCGGCCCTCTACGCCTCGCTCGAGGAGGAAACGGGTCAGGGCACGGGCTGGAAGCAGTGCGGTGGCGTCACCGTCGCCCGCACTCCTGAGCGCCTCGAGCAACTTCGTCGCACCGCTGCCGCCGCCGAGGCCTACGACCTCGAGTGCGAGGTCATCGCACCCCAGCGCGCCCGTGAACTGTGGCCGCACCTGGAGACCGCCGACCTGCTTGGCGCGATCTGGCTGCCGAGGGACGGCACGGTCAACCCCGCCGACGTCACACAGGCGATGGCCAAGGGCGCGCGGATGCGCGGCGCCACCATTGTCGAGCGCACGCGCGTGCTCGACGTGACCGTCCGCGACGGCGCCGTCACCGGCGTCATCACCGATCGCGGTGCGATCGAGGCGGAAATCGTGGTCAACTGTGGTGGTCAGTGGGCGCATGCCCTCGGCCTCATGGTCGGCGTCACCGTGCCCCTGCACTCCGCAGAGCACTTCTACGTCGTCACCGATGCGATCGACGGCATGGTGCGCATGACGCCGATCCTGCGCGACCCGGATGGCTACACCTACATGAAGGAGGAGGTCGGCGGGCTCGTCGTCGGAGGATTCGAGCCCGTCGCCAAGCCGTGGGTGTCGCCGCGCCAGATCCCCCATCCCTTCGAGTTCAGCCTCCTCGAGGAGGATTGGGATCACTTCGAGATCCTCATGGATTCGGCGCTCCACCGAGTGCCCGTCCTCCAGGAGACAGGCATCAAGAAGTTCTACAACGGCCCCGAATCCTTCACGCCCGACAACCAGTTCATCCTCGGCGAAGCGCCCGGCGTCCGGAACTTCTTCGTCGCAGCAGGGTTCAACTCCGTCGGGATCGCATCCGCCGGAGGCGCCGGCCGCGCCCTCGCCGAGTGGATCGTCGGTGGGGAGCCACAAAGCGACCTCGTCTCCGTCGACATTCGCCGCTTCGGCGACTTCCAGAACAATCCACAGTGGCTGCGCGCGCGCGTCGGGGAGGTACTCGGTCTGCACTATGCCGTGCCATGGCCCAACCGGGAGTTCGACACAGCCCGGCCCTTCCGGCGCTCCCCGCTGCACGATCGAATGACGCAGGCCAACGCTGCCTTCGGCTCGAAATTCGGCTGGGAACGACCGGTGTTCTTCGCCCCGGCGGGCGAGGCACCGGTGATCGACTACTCCTGGGGTCAGCCGACATGGATCCCCTGGGTGGACGAGGAGCAGCGAGCGGCTCGCGAGGCCGTGGCCCTCTTCGACGAGACATCCTTCGGCAAGCTCCTCGTCACGGGCCCCGATGCAGCGCGGCTCCTGGGGCGGGTCTGCGCGAACGCCGTCGACGTGCCCGAGGGCCGTGTCGTCTACACCGCCGTGCTCAACTCCCGCGGCACCTACGAGGCCGATGTCACGGTGACGCACCTCGGCAGCGACGAGTACCTCTGGATCACGGGCGCCGCGTCACCGGTCCGCGACGCCGACTGGCTGCGACGGCACATCGAGGCTGGCTGGCGAGTCGAGGTCGTCGACGTGAGCAGCGCCTACGCCGTGATCGGCGTCATGGGCCCGAAGAGCCGCGACCTGCTCTCACTTCTCTCCTCCCACGATCTGTCGAACGATGCCTTCCCCTTCGGCACCAGCCGGATCATCGACCTCGGCGACTTCACCGTGCGTGCCAGCCGCATCACGTACGTGGGCGAGCTGGGCTGGGAGCTTGTCCTCCCCGCTGAGTTCGCGGTGGGTGTCTACGACCTGCTCAAGGATCGGGGCGCGGACCTCGGCGTTCGTGACGCCGGCTACTACGCCATCAACGCTCTGCGCCTGGAGAAGGGCTACCGCGCCTTCGGACCCGAGCTCGGGCCGGACTACGGACCGGTCGAGGCGGGGCTGCTCTTCGCTGCGCGGTCCGGCGAGGACTTCATCGGCCGTGCCGCTCTCGACGTGGCGCGGGCCTCAGCGCCCGAGCGCCGGCTCGTGTCGTGGGTGGCGCGGAATCCCGCGGCGATGCTGTGGGGCGGGGAGTTGCTGCGGCGCGACGGCTCAGCTGCCGGTCAGGTGACGAGCGCCGCCTACGCCACCACAACCGGGGCGTGCGTAGGCCTCGCCTACATCCGCGGCGATCTCGACGGGGTATGGACAGCCAATGTCGGAAGCCAGTCGGTGCCCATCGATGTCTCGATGCGCGCCCCGTACGACCCCGATGGAGCGCGCATCCGGGCATAGGCGCCACGCGCTCCGGTCAACACGGATCTCCCCCGGTCAACACGGATCTCCCCCGGTCAACATGGATGCGGGGCCCGGGCATCAGCCCGGGCCCCGCATCCGTGTTGGTTGTCGCGACTACTCCTTCTTGTCGTGCTCGCCCGTGAGGTAGCCCTCGTGATGGTGCTCGAGGGAGATCTCGTCGGCTGAGGAGACACCCGCAGGCAGATCGATGGTGCGCTTCGGCCCCGTGAACCACTTCTTGGCCGACACGTGCCACGCGATCCACAGGATCAGGAGTGACCCGATCATCAGGATCGACGCGTAGTTGACGAACTTCCACGAGAAGTCCGGATTGCCGGGCCAGCCCATGGGTGTCGTCGGGAGGATGAAGTAGACGCTGATGATGGCGATTTCGATGACCGCCACCGGTGCCATCCACTTCCACTTGTTGCCCAGGTTCCACGGTCCCTGCTTGAAGCGGTTACCGGCCCTCCAACGCAGGTAGATGGGGATAGCGAAGGCGACGTAGAGGCCGATGACCGCCACCGACACCACGGCGTAGAAGGCCGTGGGCACGATGATGGGCGCATCTGCGGTGCCGATGTTGACCTCGACCAGCGCCGGGAGCGTGATGAGGATCGCGATGACGGAGGTTGCGATGACGGCATTGGCCGGCACCTGCGACTTGCTCAGCTTGGCCCACAGGCGTGCTCCGGGGACCGCTCCGTCGCGGCTGAAGGCGAACATCATGCGCGAGCAGCTCGTCATGCACGCCATGGAGCAGAAGAACTGCCCCACCGTCGCGATGAGGAGCACGGTGCCAGCCCATTGCGCACTCAGCGCCTGGTTGAAGATGACCGCGACACCGCCACCGCCCGCGGTGACCGCCTCCGGGTCCTGCACCGCGAAGAGGAAGGCGAGCAGCAACACCCAGCCACCGATGGCCGAGTAGAAGATCGACCGCCAGATGCCCTTGGCTGCGGAGTCGGCCGCACCCTGGGTCTCCTCCGAGAGGTGGGCCGAGGCGTCGTATCCGGTGATCGTGTACTGCGTGAGCAGGAAGCCCAGGGGCAACACGTAGAACCAGAACAGCAGGCCGCTCGTCTCGCCCCCTGCTAATCCAGCACTGTTGTTGACCCGCATCGTGAAGACATCCGCGACGCTCATGTGGCTGGGGGGCAGGAAGATCAGGATGAGGATGATCACCGCGGCACCGATGACGTGCCACCAGACGGAGAAGTTGTTGAGGAGCGCCATGAGATGGCCGCTGAAGATATTGAGGATCGATACCAGCGCCAGGACGACGATGAAGATGAGGAACACGCGCTGGAGCGAATACCCCGCCGCCCATGTCTCGCTGTACGTCGACAGGGTGAGATCGAAGAACGTGGCGCATCCATAGCTCACGGAGGCGATAACCGCCCACAGGCCGATGAGATTCAGCCAACCGGTGTAGTAGCCGGCCCTCGGCCCCCCGAGTGCACTCGCCCACCAGTAGATGCCGCCCGACGTGGGGTACGCCGAGACGAGTTCGGACATGGTGAGTCCGATGATGAGGATGAAGACGGAGATGAGCGGCCAGCCGATGGAGATGGCGATCGGACCGCCGTTGTTCCATGCCTGCCCGAAGGTCGTGAAGCAGCCGGCAAGGATGGAGATGATGGAGAAGGAGATGGCGAAGTTCGAGAAGCCACTCCAGTTGCGCCTGAGTTCCTGTTTGTAGCCGAGTTCTGCGAGACGTTGCTCGTCAGCGCTCAGATTTGTCGTTTCGCTCACCGAGGCCTCCCGGGACCGCGGTCGGGGGGCGGACCAATCCGCCCACGTTGGGGGAAGTGTGCTCCTGCAGGCGCCGATCGCGCAGCAACACGCCGCAATTGGGCCTAACCCCGCCCGGCCACCTCGTCGAGCAGGCGCCCCAGGTCCGGGCCGTCGAAGGTGGCGGCCGCCCGGTCGTACTTCTCCATCCCCCATTCCCAGAAGTCGAAGTCGATCGGGCTGACCGAGGACTGGATTGAGGCCCAGAGCATCCAGCCGTACTGACCGACGAGTCCCCACAGGCGGGCGCGGGCCACCTTGGCCGGATCACGCACACCCCAGTAGGCGGTCACGAGTGGCTCGAGGTGCTCCAGGGGCAGGGTGGACTCGCTCCAGATGTTGCCGATCTCGAAGCTCGCCTCGTTGTTGCCGGAGTACTCGTAGTCGATGAGCCACAGTCGATCGCCCGCGTCGATGAAGTTCCTGGCGAGGAGATCGTTGTTGCACGGCACCGTGGGCTCGGGAAGGACCGCCATGGCGCTGCGAATGCGCTCCATCCAGGGCAGGAACTCCTCGTAGCGGTCGGGCAGGCGGAATCCGCGCTCCCGACACACGGCGAGATAGCGCGCCTGGATGTCCAACATGTTGAAGTCAGACGCGAAGCGCGGCCCGGCATGAAGACGGCGGCACGCCTCCGCAATGCGCGGCAGGTTGTCCGGGCGCCGCACGTCCTCCTCGTCCCAGGTCCGGCCATCGAGGAACCCGACGACGAGCACCCCCGCGCCGGGGATGAAGTCGATGACGGGTGCCCCGGAACCGGCGTACGCCGCCGCGAGGGAGTTGCGGTGCTCGTGGACGCGATCGATCGCTAGCAGGGAGGACCCCTCGTCCGAGAGGCGCACGACGAAGGTGCCCCGAGGCGTGACGGCCTTGTAGTTGCGGTTGGTAATGCCGCCGGGCAGCGTGACGAGGTCCGTGACCCCATCGAGGCAGGGCAGGAGGGCGAGTCGCTCCAGATCCGGACCCGCGATGCCGGGCAGGAGGCTTCCCAATCTCGCGCGCGCGTCACTGGTCACGACCGCAGGCTAGCGACGGAGACGGCTCCGCGGGTAGCGATGAGTAGGGTCGGCCAATGCTCCTGGCCTGGCAGGCGATCGCCATCGCGTGCGCGGCGATCTTCCTGCTCTCCGTCTGGGTGCGCCGCGAGCACGGCGGTCGGGCCGCCGCGGTCATGCTCGGGCTATCCGCCGCAGCCCTTGCCTGCCTGTGGGTGGCCTACGAAGTCGTCCCCGTCGAGCAATGGCGCAAGGAGAGCCTGCCGGTGGGCTTGGCCATCTTCGCGCTCCCGGCACTCGCAGGCACAGCGCTGGCGGTGGCGAGGGCACGTTCGGAGGGCGTGCGCCTGCGCCGGAGCGACGCCCTCTACCTCGCCCTGCTGTGGACCACTCCCGCGGTGCTGCTCTACGTCTCGCAGCGCCGCCCCTTCGGCGAGGAACTCGCCGACCTCATGTGGTGGGCCGGGACGAGTATCGCGATCTACACGATCGTGCCCGTCGCCTACGCCCGGGTAGCAGGCCAGTCCGTCCGCGGATACGGACTGTCCCTGCGCTTCATCCGCAGCGAGACGATCCTCATCGCGCTCATCGCGCCGGTCGCGCTCGTCATCGTGTGGCTCGCCTCAACCGACCAGCGGTTCATCGACACTTATCCCTTTTATGGCGGTGACGGTTGGTCCCTGATCGCGTTCGAGGCTGCCTACGGCGCCACCTTCGTGGCACTCGAGTTCTTCTTCCGCGGCTTCCTCGTCTTCGCGGGACAGCCGCTGCTCGGCATCCACGCCGTGCCGGTCATGGCCTTCGCCTACTGCCTCCTGCATCTCGGCAAGCCCATGCCCGAGGCCATCTCGAGCCTCATCGGAGGCCTGATCCTGGGCTACCTGGCGCTGCGGCTCCGCTCCATCCTCGCCGGAGTCGTGGCCCATCTGACGATGGCATGGGGGATGGACGCCTTCGTCCTGTCGCGCAACTAGCGATCGCCAGACGAGAGCACCGCATCGCGCACGGCCATGGGGAACTTGCGCGAGTGGCCGACATAGCCGGCGAGGGAGGCCGCGTCGCCTGTGGCGGCGTGCAGGAGGCCGAGGGTGGTCCCCAGGCGGCGAGCCCGAGCACGTCGGCCACCGAGGTCCGGCATCTCCAGTGCGAGCCGCGCGCGTGACCACACCCGCGCCACTGCGCCATCCGCACTCGTGGACCAACCGGCGAACTCCGCGGGCACCAGGGGCACGGCTTCGCGCGCGAGAAGCACGCGCTGCACATCCGAGCCATCACGCCACGCACCGAAGGAGCTCTCGCGCGTCGAGGGGTGGGTGGCCATCGCCTCGAGGAGAAGCACGTCGTCACCGTCGGTGCCGCGGGCCAGGAGCACAAGAAGGCGGCCACCCTCACCGGCGAGAGCATCGGCCACGCGGTACTGCGCGAGGAGACGTGCGTCATGCTCAGGCAGGCTCTCGCGGTACTGGGCCATCTCAGCACCGAGGTCGACGATGGCCTCTGCAGCACCTCCCCAGTGCGCTTCGGCACGGTCCCGGCGTAGGCGCGCGCCCGACGACACCAGCCGTCGGACCGCAGTCGTCGTCGACTGGGCAGCCTCCGCCGTGACGCCAGCGGCCAGTCGCCGGGAGCGGCGCAGTGCCTCGGCTTGCGCCGCATGCAGTGGCTCCGCGGCCACGGCGGCAAGCCCTTGCTGGTAGCCCTCGGCCATGGATTCCGCAGCGCGGCCGCCCATGCCCTGGTGCAGGGCGAGATCGATGAGGTCGGTCTCCCACGGACCCGGGAGCGCATCGTCGACATGCACGGCGTCGAGCGCGATCCCCGTCGGACCGTCCACCGCATCGAGCGCATCCGAACACATCCATACGACGTAGCCGGTGCCCGCGGTGCCGAGAGCCTCGGCGAAGGGCAAGTCGTCGCGCAGCGCACGCGCGCGACCCTTGCGCTCGGCTCGACTCAGGGACGGGTCGGATGCGGGCGGGTCGGCGTAGGTCCGCCAGGACGTCATGACGCAGCCGCCTGGCGGCCGTGCACCGGCATGCCTCCGCTCACGTGCATAGCCTCCCTCACCGCAGCCAGCACCGTGTGGGAGACGAGGTAAGTGGAGTCCAGGTGCGAGGTCGCCACTCCCGCGACTGCTGCAGCGAAGCGCGAGACGGCGCTGGCCGGCTTGGCCGGCCCGCCGGACCCGGGCCCCAGGAAGGCATCGATCGCGGCGGGGAAGGAGTCGTGCAGCCCTCGCCCGGCAGGCACTGGGTCAAGCAGGTGCACGACATTGAGCCACGCCCCGACGCGGTGGTAGGGGAAGGAAGCCGGCTCGACCTCGAGAGCCGCATGGCCCAGGGGGCTACCCAGGGTGATGAGCAGGTCCACGCAGATGCCGGGATCCGCGAGGAGGTCCCAGGCCACCAACGAACCCAGGGAGTGGGCGATGACGACGCGCGGACGCGGCGCCGACAGGATCATCGACCTGGCTCGGTGCAGTACGGCGGCACGCCGTGCTTCGTCGTCGAGGTAGCGACCGACCTGGTCGAGTCCGAAGACCGGTGCACGCAGCATGGAACCCAGCGGAAGTCGACCGGCCACGTCAGCCGGGTGCGGCAGTGCGGCTGGCCACGCGAGTCGCGTGGACTCACCGACCGCGTCCACAAGATCCGCGAGGCGTCTCTGACGCAGGACATACGCGTGTCGCGCATCGTCATGCGGCATCGCCTCGGGTGCCCGCTCCCGTCGCGCATAGACACGACCGGACGTCGTGAGCAGGTCGTCGTACGCCGGGGCGACGAGATCGACCGACAGTCCGCCCAGGGCCCGGGAGATCGGACGCCACCACGCCGGGCGCGTGCCGCCCACCCCGTGCAGGTAGACGACGCTTCCGTGCGCGCGGCGCCCGGAAGCGGTGGCTGCGATCACCTCTCGAGGGTACGTCCCCCGCCGGGACAGCCTTACTTCCGTGCCCGGAGTGACTGATCGAGACGAGTGTGACTCGAGGTGGTCAAGTTTTTTGAAAATGTCGCGACACTCCCTTGCGCAGCTTGCGCAGGAGGAATAGAAATGTCCTGTCGCAAGGGAAACTGAGCGATCGGAGCACAAGGTGATCGAGCCGCAAGGCGAGATCGGAGGAAACTCCCCACCCCGGTGTCGCGGGGGAGGATCAAGGCTTCGGGATCGGCTGAAGCGGCGCAAGCCGCACCGGAGACGCCCCGGCAACGGGTGCGACGGAGAAGGGGCGACGCCCCCGACTTCCCCTCGCGGGACCGGCAGGCAGGATCCATGGCGAGACCCCTGGAACTCATGCTTCCAGGGGTCTCGCTCTTTATAGCCCTCAGTGAGGCCGCGGGGCGGGAGCCACGCCGCCCAGGGCTGTCGCCAATCGCGCCAGTCCCTCGTCGATGCTCACAGCGGGGACCCATGACAAGGCCTCGCGCGTCTGGCGCTGGTCGAACCAATGGGCCGTGGCCAGCTGCTCGGCGAGGAATGCCGTCACCGGCGGCTCACCCTCCCGGCCGGTCCGCTCCCACAGTCGCTCGAGCACGTGTCCGCCCATGCGCGCTGCGGCAAAGGGCACGCTGCGGGTCGGAGGAGGGGCACCTGCGGCCAGGGCGATGCGCGTGAGCATCTCGCTCACGGTCCGGGGCTCGCCGTTGGAGACCACGAAGGCACGCCCGCGGACCTCCGGCAGCGCCGCTCGTTCGGCGGCCGCCGCGATCGCGCCCCCGGCATTGTCGATGTAGGTCGTGTCGATGAGCGCTGATCCACTGCCGATGATGACCAACCGGCCACTGCGCGCGCGCTCGATGATGCGCTCGGTCAATTGAGAGTCACCGGGTCCCCAGACGAGGTGGGGTCGCACCACGGTGACGGCCATCCGCGCATCGTCTGCCGCAAGCGCCTCGAGCTCGGCGATCGCCTTGCTGCGCGAGTAGTGGCCGCGCACACGCTCCGGATCCGCCGGACCGGCAGCAGCGCCGACGAGCGCGTGACCCGAGTGGGCCACCGACGGGGAGGACACGATCACGAGGCGCGCCACTCCGGCCAGGCGAGCAGCCTCGATCACCCGACGCGTGCCGAGGATGTTGACGCGCTCGTACTCCTCCCAAGGTCCGGTGATGTCGACGCGCGCCGCTGCATGCACGACGACCTGGCAGCCCGTGAAGGCCTCGACCAGGGCGTCGGTGGGGCCGGCGATGTCGGCACGGAATTCCTGGGCACCCAGGGCCGCGAGCGCAGGTGGGACGCAGCCGCGCTGCACGGCGACGACGCTGTCACCACGCGCGATGAGCGCCCGCGCAGCCGCTCCCCCGACGACCCCGGAGGCTCCGGTCACCGCGACTCGGTCAGCCATCCCCGCGCTCCCCGGCCAGGAATTCGGCAGCCTCGCGGGCGATCCGCGTGCGGTCCACCTTGGAGCGGTGACGGACATCCACCGGCAGCGATCGCATGGTGAGCACCGCGGCCACCTCGAGACCTGTCTCCGCGCGCACCGCCTCGCGGACGCGTGCGGTGACGTCGACGTCGGCAAGACCGAGGGCCGGGCCGGGCATCAGGAGCACGATCACCGGCACTTGCACTCCCGGGGGACCTACGCCGACGAGCGCGGCAAGCGGGACGCCGGCCGCGCGCTGCGCGACCAGCTCCCCGGCCACGGGTGTGACCGGTCCCTCGGTGGTGGTGAACACGTGGGCGAGGCGCCCCTCGACCCAGAGGCGACCGAGCGCATCGATATGACCGACGTCGCCGGTGCGATGCCAGCCGCGCGGGGAGTCGGCGCGATGCTGCGTCGCCCATCGGCGGTCGTAGCGGTCGCGCATCCATGCGCAGCGCACGACGATCTCCCCGGTGACGTCCGCGTCCTGCCCGATATCGCTCGCGGGAACTCCCGCGGCGTCTAGCGGCGCAATGGCAATGTCCACCCCGTCCAGCGGCCGGCCGACCAGCACTCCGCGACCACTCGCGGCGCGGAGCTCATCGAGGGTGACCTCTGTCAGGGGCAGGGCCTCGGTCATGCCGTAAGGAGTGGCGAGCGTGGCCGAGGGCAGGATCGAGGACGCGCGCGCGAGGAGCTCGACCGGCACGGGCGCACCGGCCACGAGGAGGAAGCGCAGCCGGTCGAGAGCTACACGCTGGGTTTCCTCGAGGGCATCACCGGAATCCACGACGGCGCGCAGGGCTGTGGGCGAGGCCCACGCCAAAGTCCCGCCTACGGCAGCTGACGCATCCGCGAGCGCTCGTGCGCTCAGGGTGCTCGCATCGGTGAGATCCATGTCGGGAATCGCGGAAGGGATCCCCAGTGCGGGCCCGAGGACGGACCAGGGAGCGAACGCTGCCACGAGCGCGTCGTCCGCTCCGATCGCATACGCCGCGCGCAGGGCATCGCGCAGATGGGCCAGTCGGGCCTGGGTGTAGACGACTCCCTTCGAGGGACCCGTCGCGCCGGAGGTGAAAGCGACAAGCGCATCGGCGTCGGCGGGAGGCACGGGAGGCAGGTCAGCCATCGCGAGATACGCACGTCCTCGACGGGCGACCTCGGACAGCGATGCGTCCGCGCCGAGGACCCGGGTCGCGGGACCGGTGCGACCCACGAGGACACGCACGCCCGGCAGGTCCAATGTGCGTGCCAGTCCAAGACCCGCGGGGATGCCGATGACATGCGTGGCCTCCGCAGAGCGGAGCGCGCGACGCATGCCCCGGACCCCCAGGCCCGAATCCGCCACCACGACCACGGCGCCGATGCGCCACGCGGCGTAGACCGAGGCGATGAGGTCCGCCGACGGTGGCACCAGCATGGCGACGCGATCCCCCGGTCGCACGCCCATGTCCACCAGGCCCGCGGCGATCTCGCGAGTCCGGGTGGCGAGCATCGTCCAACTCACCCGGCGATCCGAGCGCAGGTCGGCCAGGGCGACTCCGAGATCCTGCGCGCGGTCCTCGAGCGCTTGACCCATGGGGACGACCTCGGCGCTCGAGACCGCAGGCAGGGCCGACTCTCCCTGCGCGAGCACCCGAGTGTCGATCCAGGCGAGTACATCAGCGAACCAGCCCGCGGCATCTTCGGTGACGAGGTGACGGGCCTTTTCATAGCGATGCACATCGGCGTGGGGCATGCGCGCGCGCAGGTCACGCAGGTAGCGGTCGGAGAACACGGGATCGTCCGACCCCCAGGCGAGGAGCACGGGCACGTCGAGCGACCGGATTCCTTCGGCGATGGCATCGAGAGTCGACGCGCTGGGATGCTCAGGGGACAGCGGGATGTCGGCGACGAAGTCGCCTATGGCGCGTCGGCTCTGCCTATCGGGGTACGGCGCCCGGAAGGCTCGGGCGACCTCGCGCGGCATCTCCCGCGACATGAGCGTGGTGCCGCGCACGAAGGTGCTCGTCCGCCGGGTCACCGGATCGAGGAAGGGCCGCGACCGCGCCAGCCGGATGAGCGTGGGTGCGGGAGACCTCTCGGGCTGATGCACGGCGGTGTTGGCGAGCACGACACCGGCGAGCATGTCCTGATGGGCCAGTGCCCAGCCCAGCGAGACCGGGCCACCCCAGTCGTGGGCGACGGTGACGACAGGGCCGGTGACGCCGAGGATGTCCGTCGCCCTCCCCAGATCCCTGACCCGGTCCGCGAGACGGCGCATGCCCTCGGGGCGATCGGAGTAGCCCATCCCGATCTGATCAACCGCGATGACGCGCCAATCCCGGGGGGCCTCAGCGAGCAGGCGGCGCCACAGGTAGGACCAGGTGGGATTGCCGTGGACGGCGAGCAGAGTGACCCGGGGCTCCCCCTGTGCCGGTCGGTCCAGCACATGCATGGCGACGCCATCGATGTCGATAGTGCGTGACCAAGAGGGATCGAGACCCGGGAGCTCGGGTAGGCGGGCGCTCATCGTGACGCGCGGGCTACCAGGCGATCTCGATGACGCTGGCATTCAAGCCCGAGCCAATGCCGAGGCAGCCGACCCGATCGCCGGCGCGAAGGTCATCGGTCTGCTTCGCGAGCGTGAAGGGGATCGAAGCCGGACCGATGTTGCCGTAGTGGGGGAAGGTCATGGGCACGCGCTCGGGATCGATCCCGAGTGCGGCCGTGATCGCCTGGGTATGGACGCTCGACACCTGGTGGATGACGTAGCAGTCCAGGTCGGACCAGTCGAAGGTCTCGGCGGCCTCCTGCCACAGTGCGGTCGAGAGCTCGAGGCCGGCTTCGAGCAGGGCGCGGGAGTCGGTGCGCATCTGCGTCATGTCGCCCACGCAGATGCGGTGATGCTGGGTGGCTGCACGCGAGACTCCACCGACGAAACGGTGGCCCTCGGGGTGTTCGGATGCACGTCCCAGCACCATGGCGGCACCACCGGACCCCAGCGTGAGGGAAGCGAAGTTCTCGAAGATGTCAGCCACCGTGGCATCAGGGCGCTGCAAGCGCTCGATGGTGCGCTCATGGAGCTGTCGCGAGCCCTCGCCGTCGACGATGACGGCGTAGTCGATCTGACCGGCGTCGATCATGGTGCCCGCGAGGTGCATGCCGTTGACGAAGCCCAGGCAGGCATTGGACAGGTCGAAGTTGAGGCAGTGGGAAGGCATGCCGAGTTGATGGTGGACATCGACCGCGGCTGACGGCTCGAGGTGTGCGCGCGAGACGGACGTGTCGACAAGCAGACCCACGCGCTCGGGAGCGATACCGGCATCGGCGAGGGCCTTGGCGCCGGCCATCGCAGCCGCATCGGCAAAGGTCACGTCCTCGGGCCACCAGCGGCGCTCGACAATGCCGGCGAGACTCTCGAGGAGGCCGGGACGCACATCGAGTCGCGCGTAGGTATCTGCCAGGGCAACGTCGATTTCCGCTGAGGTCATCACGACAGGGGCCTCGGCAATGCTCACGGACAGCACGGCCGTGTCCGTGAAACGGAATGTGGAGTTGCCCCCACCCGTGCGCTCGCTCATCGGATCCCTCCCGCGCCCCGTTGGACGCCCTGGGGTACCAGTCTCACACGTGGCCCACAGGCGGGCTCCTCGGGAGCGGGCTAGCTCTCCCGCGGGTCGCCGGACTCGCGATCGCGCATGTCAGCGAGGAACTGCTCCACCTGGGCGGCGATCTCGTCGCCGGTGGGCACCTGCCCGCCCGGGGTGAGATCGGAAACGCTCGAGGCTGGAGCGGCGGTGCCGCGGAGAGCAGCCAACTGGTCGTACTGCTGCTCGAGCGCGCGGACGATGGTGACGAACTCCTCGCTGTTCTGCAGCTGCTGCGCGATCTCGCCCTCAGCGCGGGAGGCGGGGGCGCGCAGGTCATCGACGGGGAGGACTAGCCCGGTCGTCGCACTCAGCGCCTCGACAGAGGCGATGGCAGCGGCGGGATACTCGAACTGTCCGAGGTAATGCGGCACATGCGTCGCGATCCCGATCGCCTGCTCCCCGGCCTCGCCCAGGCGCAACTCCAGGAGCCCACCGATGTGGCCAGGCACCTGAATGTTGCCGACGAGCGAGTGCGGGCTGGACACGAGCGATGGCACATTGCCGTGGACCGTGACACCGAGCGGGCGCGTGTGGGGGGCGGGCCACGGGATGGCCGACAGGCCGACGGTGAGCCGCGTCCCCGTGGTGCGGACGACCTCGAGCACCGTGTCGGCGAAGCGCTGCCACTGGTAGTCCGGCTCGGGCCCCGAGAGGAGCAGGAACGGCGTACCCGCATCGTCGGTCACCTCGTGGAGCGAGATCTGAGGCATGTCGACGGCGGCGAAATGATCAGTGACGAAGGTGAGCACCGGACGGCGGGCCCGATAGTCGAGGACCTGGTCGACATCGAAGGTCGCGAGGAGGCGATGCTCCCGTGACTGGAGGAGGCGGGCAGCCATCGCCGTGGCTCCGCCAGCATCGAGGAAGCCGGTGAAGGCATGCACGAGGACATCACGACCCGCCACCGGAGTGGGGTCGCCATGCCAGGTGACGAGGGGCCGATCAGACATGTTTCCTCCTGCCAGACAGAACTATCAGAAGGTCATAACGCCCGCGCCCCGAGAATCCTTCCCGGCTGCGCCCCGACCCCCGGGCCGGTGAAGTAGCGCCCTACGCGCTCTCGCCAGCTGCCTGGGGCGTGTCCTTGGACGACTTGTCGGCTGACTTCTTGGCCGGTGCCTTCTTGGCGGCTGCCTTCTTGGGCGCGGACTTCTTGGCGACCTTCTTGGCGGCCTTCTTGGGCGGCGCAGCCGCGGTGGGCTGGGCATCGTCGGCCGGCTCGGCTTCGCCCGCTGAATCGGTGTCGGCAAGCTCCTCAGCGGCAGCAGCCGCAGCGCCCTTGACGACCTCAGCGGTGTCCGCCGCGGCTGCCTGCGTCGCCGTCGCCGCACTCGCAGCGGCTGCCGTCGTCGCCTCGGCGGCGTCGCTCACGGCTGCACCCGCGCTCGCCGCCGCGGCGCTCACGGCGTCCGCCACGGCCGGGGGCACGATCGAAGTGGAGTGGGCAGCCTCCGACGCGGTTCGGGCCGCCTTGTCGGCGAGGTCGGCCGCCGTCGATGCCGCACCTGAGACACCCGTCGCGGTGCGACCGGCGAAGGTCGTCACGCTGTCGGCCCACGCGTCGGCACGCTCGGCTACGGGCTCGGTGTCGTGGTAGCGCCGCCATGCCGCGACGCCCGCGGCAGCACCCGCGATGGCTGCGGCGATGAGAAATACGCGTCGCATGGAAGCCTCCCCTTCTTGGCTGTCCCCGACCGTAGCAGCGGCCGGGAAGGGCCGCCCGGGATCAGCGCTGCTTGCCCGAGAAGTACGCCATGAAGAGTTCCT
>CAZLNF010000007.1:0-23924 GCA_964560885.1 uncultured Actinomyces sp.
CGTAGAGCTCGAGCTTGGTGCGGGTGTCCGCGATATCGAGGTTGCGCATGGTGAGCTGGCCGATGCGATCGGTGGGCCCGAAGGCCGCCTCCTCGACGCGCTCCATGGACAGGCGATCAGGGTGGTAGCTCAGGCCCGGTCCGCGGGTGTCGAGGATCGAGTAGTCGTCGCCGCGGCGAAGCCGAAGCGTCACCTCGCCGGTGACCGCGGACGCAACCCACTTCTGCAGGGATTCGCGCAGCATGAGCGCCTGCGGATCGAGCCAGCGGCCCTCGTAGAGCAGGCGCCCAAGGCGGCGTCCCTCCGCGTGGTAGTTGGCGATGGTGTCCTCGTTGTGGATCGCGCTCAGCAAGCGCTCGTAGGCGATGAAGAGCAGCGCCATGCCGGGGGCCTCGTAGATGCCCCGGCTCTTGGCCTCGATGATGCGGTTTTCGATCTGGTCGGCCATGCCCAGGCCGTGGCGACCGCCGATGGCATTGGCCTCGCGGACGAGCTCGACCGGCGACGCGAACTCGCGCCCGTTGATGCGCACGGGGCGGCCCTGTGCGAACTCGATCGTGACGTCCTCCGTCGCGATCTCCACGTCCGGGTCCCAGAACGCCACGCCCATGATCGGATCGACAATCTCGATCGACACGTCAAGGTGCTCAAGCCGCTTCGCCTCGTGCGTCGCGCCCCAGATGTTGGCATCGGTGGAGTAGGCCTTCTCCGTCGAGTCGCGATAGGGCAGGCCGTGGGCGACTAGCCACTCCGACATCTCCTTGCGCCCACCGAGCTCGCCGACGAAGTCGGCGTCGAGCCAGGGCTTGTAGATCCGCAGTTGCGGATTGGCCAGCAGGCCGTAGCGGTAGAACCGCTCGATGTCATTGCCCTTGTACGTCGAGCCGTCTCCCCAGATGGAGACGTCGTCATCGAGCATCGCCCGCACGAGCAGCGTGCCCGTGACGGCCCGGCCCAGCGGGGTGGTGTTGAAGTACATGCGATTGCCCGAGCGGATGTGGAAGGCCCCGCACGCGATGGCCGCCAGGCCCTCCTCGACGAGCAGGTCCTTGCAGTCGACGAGCCTCGCGATCTCCGCGCCGTACTCCAGGGCGCGCCCGGGCACGCTGTCGATGTCCGGCTCGTCGTACTGGCCTAGATCAGCGGTGTAGGTGCACGGCACCGCGCCCTTGCTGCGCATCCATGCGACCGCGACGGAGGTGTCGAGGCCACCGGAGAAGGCGATGCCGACGCGCTCGCCGACGGGCAGGGACGCAAGGACCTTGGACACGGCCGGAGCCTATCGGGCAGCCTCGATCACGCAGGCTGGCCGTCATCCGCTCCGGTGAGCCGGGCCTCGGCTTCCTGTGCTCGCCGCAGGGCGGCCTCGAGGTCAGCCTGCGCCTGGCCGTACGCAGCGAAGTCGCCGTCCGCGAGTGCCGCCTGGCCGCGCTCGTATGCCGCTTGCGCGTCGCCGAGCGCGGTCTGCAGATCGGTGAGCGGATCACCGGAGGGTCCCGGCGTCGGCGCGGGCGTGGGCGTCGGCTGCGGATCCGGGTTGGGATCAGGATTCGGCCCGGGGGTCGGCTCCGGAGTCGGGATCGGGTCCGATTCGAAGACCTTGGCCAGCGCTTCGTCGAGGGTGTCTTCGAGCGCGACGTTGGCGCCGTAGCCCGCGAGGACCTTGCGCAGCAGCGGGAAGCCGTCCTGGGTCGCCCGGAGATAGACCGGCTCGACGTAGAGCAGGCCGCCGTTGAAGGGCAGGGACAAGAGATTGCCCAGGTTGACCTCGGAGCCACCGCGTCGCAGCAGTGACAACTCCGCGCTGATCTCAGGATCCGACTCGAAGTTGTTCTGCACCTGGGTCGGGCCCGGGATCGTGGTGTTGCTCGGGAGTTGGAGCACGCGGATCGTGCCGTAGCCATCTCCGGGTGCGGAGTCGACCGCCATGAAGGCCGCGAGAGTCGGACGGCGTTGCGGAGCGAAGGTCGTCGTGAGCGAGAAGACCGGCTGCTCCTGGCCTGGCATCTGCAGCGTCAGGTAGTACGGCGGCTGGAACTGCTGGATCGCCTGCGTCGGATCGAAGGGCACGATCCAGAAGTCGGTGCCGTTGTAGAAGGTTGCGGGGTCCGTGACGTGGTAGCGCGACATGACCACTCGCTGCACCTTGAAGAGGTCCTGCGGGTAGCGCACGTGCGCCTCGATGGCCGTGGGCATGGAACTGCGGGCCTCGACAACCCCGGGGAATGCCTTCATCCAGGTCTGGAGGATGGGATCGGACTCGTCCCAGGCATAGAGGGTGACGGTGCCCTCGTAGGCATCGACCACGGCCTTGACGGAGTTGCGCGCGTAGTTGAGCTGGTCATTGGGCGCGATGGCGGCGGAACCGGTGCGCACCGTAATGGAATCGCTCGTGACTTCACCGAGGGAGACTCGCGACGCGTAGGGATAATCGTTCGTGGTCGTGTAGCCGTCGACCAGCCACACGATGCGACCGTCTACGACCGCCGGATAGGGGTCTTGGTCGAGGGTGAGCCACGGCGCGATCTTCTCGACGCGGGTGAGCGGGTCGCGGTCCCAGAGGATGCGCGACTCCTCATTGATGAGGTCGGTGAGCAGGATGTTGGAGTCCTGGAATTTCGTCGCGAAGAGAAGTCGATGGAAGAGCCCGCCCACCGACACGCCACCGTTGCCGGAGTACGTGTTGTTGACCTGGCCCGTCGGGCTCGCATCGTCGGGGTAGTCGAGCTCGACCGGCGGGGTGCCCTCCGGCGCGCCGACGATGGAGAAGGTGGGCGAGAGCTCGCCGAAGTAGATGCGCGGCTGCTCGATCCCGAGGAGCCCCTCCGGCGGGATGTCGCTCTCGAAGAAGTCCGGTTGGCCCGAGGACTCCGCGGTGTTGTCATAGGCCGCGACGAAGCCGTAGCCGTGCGTGTAGACAGCGTGGTCGTTTGCCCAGTTGCGCTGGTTATCGGGGATTCCGGCGAGATTGATCTCACGGGCGGCGACGATGGCGCCGCGCTTACCCCCCTCCAGGGCGTAGCGATCGACGTCGAGGCTGTCGTTGAAGGAGTAGTACGCGCGGATCTGCTGGAGCTGGTTGTACGTCGGCGACGCAAGCGCGGGGTCGAGCAGGCGGATGTTGTCAAGCGTGCCGAGATTGGCCTGGATCACCGCCTCGTTCGGCGGCTCCACCGTGCCCGGGTATTCCTGGACCTGCGCGTCCGCGATGTCGTAGGCGGAGCGGGTCGCCGTGATGTTGCGCTCGATGTAGGGCTGCTCGCGGACGAGCTCGCTCGGACGCACCTGGAACTGCTGCACGATCGCCGGGTAGACACCGCCCACGAGGATCGACGTGAGGACGAGGAGCCCCAGGCCGATCAGCGGGATGACCCAGTTGCGCACGATCATGTTGACGATGAAGAGCACGGCGGTGATGAGGGCCACGAAGGTGAGGATCTGCAGCGCGGGGAGCACGGCATTGGCATCCGTGTACTTCATGCCGGTGAAGCCCTGGACGAGCGCCTCGCTCTTGACCATGAGCCCGAAACGATCGAGCCAGTAGGCCACCGCCTTGAGCAGCAGGAGCAGTGCGATGAGCCCGGACAGGTGGACCTGGGCCGCCGTGCTCATGCGATCGCCCTGCGGCTGCAGGCGCAGGCCGCCGTAGAGATAGTGCGCCGCGACGGCGAGGCCGATCGCGAGGATGACGACCGAGAAGGCAAAGCCGAGGATGAAGCGCAGGAAGGGATAGGTGAAGGTGTAGAAGCCGATGTCGAGCCCGAACTGCGGATCCGTGATGCCGAATTCGGTCGCATTGCGCCACTGCAGGAAGGTGCCCCACTCAGCGGAGGCTGAGAGGCCCGCAAGCAAGCCGATGAGGACGGCGATCGCGAGGGTGATGAGGACGCGGAAGGGATCCAGGGCCATGCGGTAGCGCTCGAGGCCAGCCTGCTCCTGAGTCAGGGGCGGCACAGCGGGTCGGAAGCGGTAGGCGATCCACAGGGTGCCGGCGAGCACCACGGCCATCGTGAGCCCGAAAGAGCCGAAGAGGGCGAGCCGAGTCGTGAGCGTGACCGTGAAGACCTCGGTCTTCGCCACGGAGTCGAACCACAGCCAGTCCGTGTAGAAGCCCGTGAAGATCACGAACCCCAGAACGATGACGGCGAGGACGATGATCGTCGGGAGGAGGACCCGACCTCGGCGGGGTGCCGCGGCGACGGACGTCGGGGAGGCCATTACAGCAACTTACGTCACACGCGGCGGGATCACATCGCGGGGCAGGCAGGGAGCGTTCCGCCGGTGCGCCAGGCGGCCAGGGCATCCAGGGCACCCTGCAGGGTCGTGACGGGCACGAGGGTGAGGCCATCCGGCACGTGTCCGGCCGCCTCCTCGCAGTGAACCTCGGGCATCAGGAAGAGGGTCGCCCCTGCCTCGCGGGCACCCGCGAGCTTCTGACGGATCCCCCCGATGGCCCCGACGGCCCCGGACGGATCGATCGTGCCCGTGCCCGCGACGTGACCTCCCCCGGTGAGGTCCTCGGGTGTGAGCTTGTCGACGATGGCGAGGGCGAACATCATCCCGGCGGACGGCCCCCCGATGTCATCGAGAGCGAAGACGATCGGGAACTCCGCTCGGTAGTTGACCCCGACGGTGATCCCGACGTAAGGGACGCCGGCCTCGTCGGGCTTCTCCGCGGACACCACGTCGACATCGACCTCCTCGCCGTCGCGCGCGACGGTGAAGGCCAGGGTCGAGCCGACGGGCTCAGAGCGCACCGCCTCGACCACATCCTCCGGCACGCGCACGGGCGCGCCATCGATCGCGATGATGCGCTCACCCGCGTCGAGCACTCCGAACGCCGGAGTGCCCTCAACGACGGCGGTCACCACGACGTCCTCGATCAGTGGTTTGCCGAGGGTTGTCAGGGCCGCGGCGACGGCGTTGGACTGGGACGTCGAGAAGAGGACCGCATTGCGCTGCTGGACCTCCTCCGTGGTCTCGTCATCGCCGTAGAGCAACTCGCGGGGTAGGACCGCTCGATCAGGATCGACCCACGCCACCAGGGCGCCGAAGACGGTGAGGGGGCTGCGCGGCTCCCCCTCCTCGCGAATCGTCGTCATGTCGAGCGCGCCTGTGACGGGATAGGTCGTGGTGTCGGTGATCTCGACGAGCGGCACGCCGTCGACATCGCCGATCGTGTTGAAGGTCGGTCCCGGTGACAAGACGATGAAGGGCACAGGCAGCAACGCCGCCAGGGCGATGAGGGCGAGGAGCACCAAGCCAGCAAGAGTGGCAATGAGTCCGCGGTGGCCGGGACGCCGACGACCGGAATCCGTGGCGTCGAGATCTGCCGGCGAGGGATCGCTCACGCGGGGTGGCGGCGGTCAGCGGGCCGCCGGGTACGACCGGGTCGCGGAGCCGAAGCACGCGTCGCGCCCGCGCGCGACGGCCGCACGGGGCGTCGCTCGGCCGTGGGCCGGTCCGCAGGCAGCGGCTTGCGCATTGCCGCTCGGAAGCGGGCCATGTCGCCGACCGTCTCGTGCGTGTCGGCCATCCGGCGGGGACGGCTGCGCGCCGTCGCCCAGGCCAGCGCGATGAGCGTGGCACCGAGAGGGATGAGCCACCACAGGAGCGCGGACAACGTGACTCCTCCCGTGACTCGGCCGGGCCTATCCCGGCGGTGAACCCGTCCCAGGGTACGCCCCCTGGGTCGGGAAGGCTCCAGGAGCGGCAGAGCGACCCGGCGCGGAGCGGCGTACCGTGGAGGGATGAGCGGCTCACTCCCCTTCGGCTTCGGCCTGCCCGACGACTCGGGCCGCCAGCCCTCCTTCGACATGAGCCAACTCGGAGCGATGCTCCAGCACCTCGGGCGACTCCTCGAGTCCGGCGGCGACGGAGCCGTCAACTGGGACCTCGCCCGCGACACTGCTCGCCAGGCCATCGCCCAGTCGGGTGACCCCTCCGTCAGTGACGCAGAGCGACGCGAGGTGACCGCGGCCGTCGAGCTCGCGCAGGTATGGCTCGATCCCACGTGCACATTCCCTGCCTCATCGGTCTCCGGAGCCGCATGGAGTCGCTCCGAGTGGCTCGAGGCGACCTACCCGGCATGGCAGCGCATGGTCGGCCCGATCGCCGAGCACGTGCAGTCGGTGATGTCGGCGATGCCGACCCCCGGTGAACTCCCGCCCGAGATCGCGGCGATGCTGCCCGAGGGCACTCCCCCCGAGACCCTGGCGATGATGGCACCCCTCATGGGCATGGCTCGCCAGCTCGGCTCCGCGATGTTCGGCATGCAGATGGGCCAGGCGCTGGCCGCACTGGCGGGCGAGGTCGTCGGAGTCAGCGACATCGGCATTCCGCTCACCAGCGACGCGCGACCCGCGCTCCTGCCGCGCAACGTGGCGGAGTTCGGCGATGGCCTCGACGTGCCCGCGGGCGACGTACGCCTCTACCTCGCCCTGCGCGAGTGCGCGCACCAGCGGCTCTTCGCGCACGTGCCGTGGCTGGCACCGCGCCTCGACGGCGCGATCGATGCGTACGCGCGGGGAATCCGGATGGATCCGGAGCGCATGAACGAGGCGATGCAGGGCATCGACCCATCGGCGCTCAACGACCCCGAGCGCCTGCGGGAGCTCATGGGATCCGATCTCTTCGCTCTCGGCGAGTCCGAGGAGCAGCAGGCCGCGCTCCGCCGCCTCGAGACCCTGCTCGCACTCATCGAGGGGTGGGTCGACGACGTCGT
The DNA here is from genome assembly GCA_964560885.1 of uncultured Actinomyces sp. GTDB lineage: Bacteria > Actinomycetota > Actinomycetes > S36-B12 > S36-B12 > Mxb001. Next base: position 6,725 of record CAZLNF010000007.1, read on the forward strand.
CACCGAGGCCTGCTCATCCACGCTCCCCTCGGCGGAGCGACTCGGTGAGGCCATCCGTCGTCGTCGCGCTGCCGGAGGCCCCGCAGAGCGCACCTTCGCCTCCCTCGTCGGACTCGAGATGCGACCGCGCGCACTCCGGGAGGCCGCCGCACTGTGGAGGCAACTGCGCGAGGAGCGCGGCATCGAGGGCCGCGACGCCCTCTGGGCCCACCCTGACCTCCTGCCCGTCGCCGAGGACCTCGCGGACCCCGCCGCGTTCCTCGCCAGCGACCCGCTGGCCGGCTTCGACAGCGACCTTCCGCCCGGCGGGCTCGGTGCCGACGACTCCTGACGCATTGCACATCAACGCGGTAGAGGTCCTCGCCTCCTGGGAGGCGCCGACCACGGACCAGGACCAACTCCGTCACGACTACCTCGGATTCCTTGCCGCCCATCCCGACGCGATGACGCGCGGCAATCGGATAGGCCACCTCACCGGCAGTGCCCTCGTGGTGGACCCAACGCGCGATGCGGTGCTGCTCACGCTGCATCCCTTGGTGGGTCGATGGCTGCAGCTCGGCGGCCATGTCGAGAGCAGCGACGCCACTCTCGTCGACGCGGCACGACGCGAATCGATCGAAGAGGGCGGCATCGATGCCGTGACCATCGATCCGATGCCCCTGCGCCTGGACCGTCACCGCGTGCGCTGCCGCGATGGCCGTGGCGGTGAGGACCTCCTCGATCATCTCGACGTGCAGTTCCTCGTGCTTGCTCCGCCGGGCGGCGTCGAGCAGCGCTCATCAGAGTCACTCGACCTGCGCTGGTGGCCGTGGACCGCACTGCCCGACGGCATCGATGACTCCGTCGCACGCCTCGTCGAGGCCGCGCGCACGCGCCTCGACGCCTAGCCGCGGAGATCACGCGGTCCCCAACTTTGCTCCACAGGCGGTGGACAGAGTCCGCCCACGTCAAGACGGTGGTCAGCGGCGGGAATCGCGGCAATCCCCAGGCCTGTCCACCGACTCTCCCCAGGGACGGGCCCACCTATCAACAGGTCGTCCCCAGTTCCACCCACAGGCGACGTTGACGCGTCATCGTCGAGGCCCCTACGTTCTCCCGCGCAGCCCCCGGGATAACGGGACGTACGCGCGAGGGGAAGGCGCGTCCGACTCAGCGACCCGGGGGCTTCCCCTTTCTCACGGAGGCCCCATTCCCGAAGGGAGCCCCGGGATGAAGCCGGGAATCACGCCAGGAATCAATGCTGACCGCTGAAAAGCACCTCATTTCGGGCATTTAGCCCACGACACGGCCCACAGGGACCAGCCGGTGCCGCTTCGAGCCCCTTTGCTGCCCTAGGGTGGCGACGCCGCCCCTTAGGGGCAGGTCCCCGCCAGGGGGCCGGTGAGGCACCGCCTCACAGGAACGAGACGAGGAGGACGGCCCATGGCCGAGTCGTACACGGGTGAGGCTTACTGCGTGAAGTGCAAGGAGAAGCGCGAGTTCACCGGCAACGTCGAGGAGACCAACGGTCGGCGTTTCGCCAAGGGCATCTGCCCGGTCTGCGGCACCAAGGTGACCCGCATCCTGGGCAAGGCCTGACCATCCCGACAGGGGCGGCTTCGCCGTCCCGCCGGGCTAAACCGCCGCGGGATTGTCGTGACTGACGATCCGCACGGCTACGCACACGTCATCGACGGCGTCGACGGCCCTGGGCTCGTCGGCGCCGTCGAGCGTCTTGTGGGCCTGCCGAGCCTGGGCGGGACCGACGCCGAGCTCGACATCCAAGACGTCGTCGCCCGTGACTGGGCCGCGCTCGGCCTGGATGTCACCACCTGGGATATCGACGTCGCCGCCCTCGCTGCAGAGCCCGACTTCCCCGGCATGGAGGTCGCGCGCTCATCGGCCCGCGGGGTGATCGCTCGCATTCCGGGCACCGGCGAAGGTCCCACCCTCCTCCTCCTCGGCCACACCGACGTCGTCCCTCCGGGCGACCTCGGCGCCTGGTCGAGTGACCCCTTCCGCCCCGAGATCCGCGGCGACCGCCTCATCGGCCGGGGCGCGTGCGACATGAAGGCGGGCACGGCCTCCATCACGTACGCGGCACGCGCGCTCCTGGCGAGCGGCACGCGACTGCAGGGCGATGTGATCCTCGCTGCGGTTTCCGGCGAGGAGGACGGCGGACTCGGCACCTACGCGCTGCTGCACCAGGGCATCACGGCAGACGCCTGCGTCATCCCCGAGCCGACGAGCCTCGATCTCGTCCCCGCCAACGGAGGCGCCCTCACCTTCCGCCTGCGCATCCACGGCCGTGCCACGCACGCCTCGCGGCGCACCGAGGGCGTGAGCGCGGTAGACAAGCTGCTGCCGGTGCTCGAGGAGCTGAGCCGACTCGAAGCCCGGCGCAACGAGTCCGTCGATCCGCTGATGCAGCGCTGGCCCATTGCCTATCCGCTCTCCATCGGCACCGTGCACTGCGGCGACTGGGCCTCGACCGTGCCCGACCTCCTCGTCGCGGAGGGGCGCCTCGGTGTCGCGCTGGGCGAGACACCGGCCCAAGCCCGCGCCGATCTCGAGACTGCCCTGGCGCGCCTATGCGACCAGGACCCGTGGTTCGCCGACCATCCGGTCGAGGTCGAGTGGTGGGGCGGCCAGTTCGCCTCGGGGCGCACGGACCCCGACCACCCCGTTGTCCGCGATCTCGGCGACGTGGCCACGGGGATCCTTGGCAGCCGACCCGACCTCTACGCCGCTCCCTACGGTTCGGACCTGCGCCTGCTTGTCGGCGCCGGCATCCCGACCGTGCACTTCGGACCCGGGGAGAGTGCCGCTGCGCATGCGCCGGGTGAATGGGTTGACCTGCGCGAGACCGTGGCATGCGCACAGGTCCTCGCGGCGTACGCCATGCGCTTCTGCGGCACCACTATCTGACCGATACCCCCGCGGCGGGTGGTGCTGTGGATAGCCCCGGGCGCGCGCGTGGTCATCGTGCGACGCTCCGCAGATGCCCCACATCACGCCAGCACTCCCCGCTCGACCCTGGATCCGCGACGATGTCCCCCTCGCCTGGCGCTCGGATACGTGCGTGGAGGTCGGCTGGCCACCGCGTCAGGCGCGCGTCGATGGAGTCGATCATGCGCACGTCGCGTGGCTCCTAGGCCTGCAGGGTGACCGCGAGCTCGCGCAGGCGATCGCCCACGGCACCGAGCGCGGATTGCGGACCGGCACGATGCGGAGACTGCTCCGCACGGGCGTGCAGAGCGGCCTCGTCGATGACGCGTCCGTGATGCCCGAGTCCCTGAGGGACGCACCGAGTTATGTGCGCGATCTGGTCGCAGGAGATCTCGCAGCGGCGCGTCATGTGCACGGCGCAACGCCGCGGACTCGCTCACTGATGGATCAGCGTCGATCAGCAGAGGTCGCCATCCAGGGCACCGGAGCGGTGGCCGACGTCGTGGCCCTCGTGCTCACTGCCGCGGGCGTGGGCAACGTCGTGCAGGACAGGGCCACGCACTCGGCGTCGAAGCGGCACCGCCGAGGGGCCGCGGAGCGCGCCTGCCATGTGCTGTGCGATGCATCCCACCCCGACGCCGCCGCCGATCCCGAGGCGATGGCCTTGGACATCCCCCATCTCGCCGTGACCGCCACAGGCGCACGGGCGGTGATCGGGCCCCTCGTCATCCCCGGACGCACGTCATGCCTGCGCTGCCGCGACCTCCACCTCGCCGACGCCGACCCAGCATGGCCACGCATCGCGGTGCAGTGGTCGACGAGGCAACCGGGTCCGGTCGCCGCCGGCCTTGCCCATCTCTCCGGGGCATGGGCCGCACTCCAGGCGCTGGAACTGGTCGACGCAGGGTCGCGCGACGCGCTCCTGCCGACGATGGATGCCGCGCTCATCGTGACGCTGCCTGATGCGGGCATCCGGCGCGAGGCGCGCCCGCCTCACCCGCTGTGCGGATGCCTGTGGCCGGAGACGGGCAGCGGTGGTGCACCGCGATCGCGCCGCGAAGCCTGAGATCAGGGTGCGTCGACGGTCGCCTGGCGCGCCTCGGCGAGAAGGGCAAGGAGGGCATCGCCGTATCGGTCGATCTTGTCGGGGCCGATGCCGCTAATGGCGAGGAGTTCATCGACATCGCGGGGCAGGGTCTCGGCCAAGGCTTCCATCGTCGCGTCCGTGAAGATGACATAGGCGGGCACCTCCCGCTCGCGTGCGCGCTCGAGACGCCACGCACGCAGCAGCTCCACGGTCGCCTCACTCGCCGTCGGAGGGCAGTTGCGGCAGCGCAGCCGCGCGCGCTCCGCACCCGTGACGAGGCTGCGACCGCAGGTGCGACAGGCAGCAGGCTCACGCCGCGTGGCAGCGCGAGCGCCCCGACCGCGACGCACACTGGCCTGTCCGGTGCCCGCCTGCTCAGCCCGATCGGGCGAGAGCGCATCCAGGAAGCGGCTGCGCTGGCGACTGGCTCGTCCACCCGGCTGCCGTGATCGGGACCAGGTGAGGAGGAGGTGGCGCCGCGCGCGCGTGACGGCGACGTAGAAGAGCCGCCGCTCCTCGGCAAGCGCCTCAGGCGAGGTCGACTGCGAGTGCGGGATGGAGCCCTCCGCGCATCCGGCGACGACGACCGCGTCCCACTCCAGGCCCTTGGCAGCATGGATCGTCGCCAGCGTGACCCCTCGAGCGACCGGAGCATGCTGCGCGGCGGCCCGCCGATCCAGCTCGGCGACGAGACTCGGCAGGTCACCGCCCTCCGCGTGGTGCGCTCCCGCAAGGTCGACGATGGAGGCAAGCGACTCCCAGCGCTCGCGCACAGCCCCGGTGGTGCGAGGCGCCTCTGCACTCCACCCCATGGCACTGAGGACCGAGGCGACCTGATCGGGAAGCGACCCGCCGGGAGCCTCGCCCCCGCGCGCGGCTCCGCGAATCCGCGTGACAGCCTCGCGCACCTCGCGCCGCTCGAAGAAGCGCTCGCCGCCGCGCAGGACGAGCGGGATGCCCCGTGCGGAGAGGGACTCCTCGAAGGCGGGCATGAGCGCGTTGATGCGGACGAGGATGGCGATGCCCTCGGGTGGCACTCCCTCGTCTATGAGCGCCGCGATGTGAGCCGCGACAGCCTGGGCCTCGGCGACCTCGTCGTCGTAGTCACGGACATCGGGGTCGGGGCCGGGACCGCACTGCGAGATGAGCTGACCCGCGCCGTCGCCCGCCTCGGCCACGATCGCATTGGCGAGGCTGACGATGGGCTCCGTGCTGCGGTAGTCGCGGACCAGGCGCACCTCCGTGGCACCGGGGAAGCGGCGAGGGAAATCCCGCAAGAAGCGGTCCGTGGCCCCCGCGAACGAGTAGATCGTCTGCGCCGCGTCGCCAACCACGCAGACATCACGACGCTCGCCCAGCCAGAGATCGAGCAGCCGATGCTGCAGGGGGCTGACGTCCTGGAACTCATCGACGGTGAACCAGCGGTAGGCGGATCGGACCTCGTCGAGGATGTCGGGTCGCTCCCCGAGCAGGCCCACGGTCATGAGCAGGACGTCGTCGAAGTCCATGACGCCACGGTCGGACTTGATGTCGTCGTAGGCGGCGTAGACACGGGCGACGTCCGCCACGGGCAGCGGCGGCGTGCGCTGGGCGGCGCGCTCGGGGTAGGCCTGCGGATCGACCTCGACCTGCTTCGCCCACGCGATCTCGGCCACGAGATCGCGCACCGTGGCGGTGTCGGTGGCGACAGCGCAGCGAGCCGCGGCCTCCGCGACCAGGGGGGTCGCCTTGGCGAGGACATCGTGAGGCTGCCCACCGATGGCCCGCGGCCAGAAGTGACGGAGCTGGCGCAGTGCCGCCGAGTGGAAGGTGCGCACCTGCATGCCCTCGACGCCCAGCCGCATGAGCCGCTCGCGCATCTCGCCGGCGGCTCGAGTGGTGAAGGTCACCGCGAGGCCCCGGCGCGGATCGTGGGCGCCGGTGCGCACCGCGTGGGCGATGCGGTAGGTGACAGCACGGGTCTTGCCGGTCCCCGCGCCCGCCCAGACCACGACCGGCCCCTCCACCGACTCAGCGACAGCGCGCTGCTCGGGGTCGAGGGCGTCGAGGAGATCGGGGTCCACGGGCGTCATCGTCGCACCCGAGTCCGACAGGGGCGGCTTGGCACGTCCCCGGGCCGCGTTGCCGAGCAGGGCGAGCCAGGGGAGGATCAGCCCATGGCGATCACGATGTACACCACGGTGTGGTGCGGCTTCTGCCAGCGCCTCAAGGCCCAACTGGGCCGGGAGGGGATCGAGGTCGTCGAAGTCGACATCGAGGCCGACCCGGAAGCCGCAGCCTTCGTCGAGGGCGTCAACGGCGGCAACCAGACGGTCCCGACACTGCTCTTCGCGGATGGCACGACGATGACCAATCCGTCTCTCGCCCAGGTCAAGGCCAAGGTCGAGGCTGACTCCTAGGGGCGGATCCAATCGCCCTGGAGAGGCTCGCCGTACCAACGCTCGATGAGGCGGCGGGCGATGGACACGGCGGGCGGAAGCGCGACCTCACCTGATGCGCACGCAGCAGTCAGCTCCGCGCGGGAGAACCAGCGTGCCTCGACGATCTCCTCGCCATCGACCGCGATGTCCGTGGACGTCGCCCACGCGTGATAGCCCAGCATGAGCGAGCAGGGGAAGGGCCACGGCTGACTGCCGAGATACGTCATCTCCCCCACGGCAACGCCAGCCTCCTCGAGGATCTCTCGTCGCACCGCGGCTTCGGCCGACTCACCGGGCTCGACGAATCCCGCGAGCGTGGAGAACCAACTCGGTTGCCAGCGTCCCTGGCGCCCGAGCAGGGCGCGGTCATCGTCGTCGAGGACCAAGACGATGACGGCGGGGTCCGTGCGGGGATAGTGCTCGCTGCCGTCTTCAGGGCAGCGACGTACCCACCCCGCCTGAGCCGACGCCGTGGACGCGCCACAGCGGGAGCAGCGTGGATGGGCGCCGTGCCAGTTGTCGAGGGCGATGGCGGTGGTCGCCAAGGCGACCTCGTCGCCACTGAGATCGGCGCCAACCTCGCGCAGGCCCGCGCGCGCACCGTCGATGGGCATCCTGGCGGCAAACCACGTGCGGCCATCGGAGTCGGTGCCGAGCAGGAGTCGCTCGGAATCCGCGGACACCTCACGGGCGCTCAACGGCCGCAGGCGTGGCGCTCCGGGCTCCACTGGCACGGACCCCTCGTGCACGGGAAGCACCAGCGTCCGCTCATCCGCCCAGGCCCGCTCGAGCCAGTCCTCGTCGCTCCTGCGCTCCGCATTGCGATCGATGCCGCCCCGAGCGAGAGAGAGATCCGCAAGGAGCGCTGAATCAGGGCGTCGCTGCGGCATGGCCCGAGAGTAGTCGCCGGGGTGCATGGGACGATGGGGGCTTCGCGGGCGACTCGAGAGGTGACATGGCGGTCTTCATCCGGCAGTTGACGGGGATTCGCTTCGTCGCCGCCTTCTGGGTGCTGCTCTACCACCTCCAAGACCCCTTGGATCGCATCGGCGTGATGGACATCCCGGTGCTCAGCGACGTGATCCGCGTGGGCCGGCTGGGCGTCGACCTCTTCTTCGCACTGTCAGGCTTCATCATCACGCACACCTATCTCACGCGCATGGGGTCGCGGCTGTCGCTCGGGGCCGCGGCTAACTTCTGGTGGCTGCGCCTGGCCCGCATCTACCCCGTGCACTTCGTCATGCTCAATGTCGCGGGACTCGCCGTCATCGCGCAGGTGTGGATCACGGGAGTCGAGAAGGAGCGCCCCTGGCTCAACGCCTGGGACTACGTGCGCAATCTCCTGCTCATCCAGGAGTGGGGGCCGCATCCGGACCGCGGTTGGAACGTCGTCGCGTGGTCCCTGTCGATGGAGTGGCTCGCCTACCTGATCTTCCCGCTCCTCGTGCTGCTCCTCTACGCCCTGCACAAGCGTGTCCCCACCGCGGTGCTCGTGCTCGCGTGGTTCGTCGCGATCGCACCCCTGCTCTGGCGCGGCAGCCTCACGATCGACCCGTACTACACGGATCTGTGGGGATCGGTCATCCGCGTCCTCACCGAATTCACCGCGGGTGCCATCACCTACCTCATCGTGCTGAGGTTCATCCCCGCCGGCTCGCAGGACCCGACCCCCCGGGTCGAGAAGTGGGCGACCGCGGTCAGCTGGATCATGCCGGCGATCGTGGTCGCCGCCGCCGTCTTCCTCGGCCGCTGGACGACCGCCCAGTCCCCCATCACCCTGAGCGATCCGGATGCCGAGCCCCTGCCTCCCTTCTTCCACCTGTGGCTCGTGCCCCCGCTCATCATCTGGATCGGCGCCCTGGCGCTATCACGGCGCGGACAGGCGCGCTGGCTCGCGACCGACACCCTCATCCTCGGCGGCGTCGTGTCGTACTCGCTCTACATGACCCACCTCGTCTGGTTCGGCGTCTGGCGGGCCGGCATGAACGCGATAGGCCTGGAATCAGGACCGCTCTACGCCGTGTCCGTGATCCTCGCGATCGCGGGCTCCTTCGTCATTGCGTGGCTGATGTGGCGCATCGTCGAGGAGCCCTGTCGCCGCTGGATGCGCAAGCTCATCGGAGTGAAGGCCGTCGCGCCGGAGGAGACCACTGCTGACCCGGACGCCCGTCGCGAGGTCAATGACCGCTGAGCAGCCGCTCGATGTCCTCCCGGTCGGGGAGTCGCTCGGGGCGCAGGACCTCGCCTGTGCGCACGAGCACGAAGGCCGCCTCGATGCGGTCCAACGGCGTCCCGGACAACTCAGCCCACGCGAGTCGGTAGATGGCGAGCTGGAGATCGCTCAGGCTGCCCCGACCACCTGACTTCCAGTCGACCACCTCGACTCCCCCGTCGGACGAGGCAAAGACGGCGTCGATGCGCCCGCGCACCACGCGACCGCCGATCGACAGGGCAAAGGGCTCCTCGACCGCGACGGGAGCGCGGGACGCGTAGGACGTGCGCAGGAAGGCTTCTCGCAACTGCGCGAGCTCGAGATCGGTGTCGAGCTCGTCGGCAGCGTCGAGCTCCTCGAGATCGAAGAGCGTCTGTACGGCGTACTGGCCCTCGATCCACGAGTGCAGATCGGTGCCGAGCCGAGCGGCCGGATGGGGGCGCCTCGGCATCGGCCGTGCGAGGTCGAGTGCGAAGGCGTCCGGGTCCTGCGCGAGACGCACGAGGGCGGTCGCGGAGAGGTCGTCCGGCAGCCTCACGGCCAGCGGCGCACGCGCGAGGCGTGCCTCCGCCAGCAGCGCGGTGATGTCGGCATCCCATGAATCGACAAGCGCACGCTCATCGCCATCGGCAAGGTCGGGCACGCCTGGCGTCACCTCTCGCGCCGCCCTGACCTCGCGGGCCACGTCACGGAGGATGCGGGCGCGCTCAGGATCCTGCGCCGGGGGCCACGGTGTTGCCCACTCGTCGATGGCGGGGTTGGTGGCGCCATCCGGTGGCTCGGGCGCCCACACGGCCACGTGCCCCCCGTGCTCGTCGCACCAATCCCGGATCTCCTGGAGGAAGGGCCCGGGACCCCGCGCGCGCTGCTGCGAGGGTCCCCACCAGTGCCCGCTCACGGTGAGGCTGCGCTCGGCCCGGGTCAGTGCGACGTAGGCGAGCCTTCGTTCCTCGAGCAACTCCGCATCGCTGCTGCGCGCGATGAACTCCCGGTGATCCTTGGCGCGCGGCTCGGATCCGCGATCGGGGAACGCCGCGAGGTGGGCGGGAGCATCGGGATGGAGCTCCCACGGCACCACCGCTGCGCTCGCCGGCCACCGCTCGCGGCCACGCCCGCTCGGGAAGACCGTCTGGCACATGCCAGGGATGACGACGTGCGGGAATTCCAGACCCTTCGCGCGATGGGCGGTCATGAGCACGACGGCGTCACCGGTGGGAATCTCATCGCGTCGGGGGGATTCGTCGTAGCGCTCTGCCTCGCGCAAGCGTGCGAGGAAGGCGCCCAGCCCCGACCCCGCACCGCGCGACATGCGCGCCGCGAGCTCCTTGAAGTCAGCGAGGGCACGGGCGTTGTCGGCGGCATCAGGTCCGATGCCCGCTTCGACGCCCAGCCCCGTGCTGCGCAGCACGCGCGTGATGAGGTCGACGCACGGCTCATCGACGTGCCGGCGCAGCCGGCGAATCTCCGCCGTCAGCCGCGTGAGGCGATGCACGGCTGGCGGGGACAGGCGTGCATCGCCGTCGGTCGCCAGTGCTGCCTCGATGGTCTCGGCGAGACTGGGGCGATCGACGGGGTCGCTGCCGAGGACGGCGAGACGCAGGGCTGCATCGAGATCAGGCGAGTCACCTCGCTCACGCGCGGATGCGGGTGAAAGCGCGCCGAGAGCGGCAAGGTCCCTCAGCCCAATGCGCCAGCGGGGCCCCGTGAGCAGGCGCACGAGCGCAGGATCGGATGCGGGGTCGTCGAGGACCTCGAGCAGGGCGCGGAGCTCGGCAACGACCGGGACCTGCAGCAGCGCGGCGGCACCGACCAGCCGGGTGGGTACGCCGCGACGCCTCAGGGCGGAATCGACCTCGACCAGCGTGGCTGCCGTGCGCGCGAGGACGGCAATCCCCTCCCAAGTGCCATGGCGTGCGTGCAGATCGACGACTCGATCGCATATCCATGCGACCTCTTCGTCATGCGTGTCATGGAGGGCCACGACAACCTCACCCGCCCCGCGACCGGCGGCAGCTGCTCGCAGGGGTTCGACCCCCGGATGCACCTCGCGCAGGGGGCTCGCGATGTCGTTGGCGAGGGCGAGGATCCGCGGAGCAGACCGACGGTTGTCGACCAGTGGGTAGCGCCGCGCTGGTCCCGCGCCATCCGCCCGGGGGAAGTGATGGGGGAAGTGATCGATGTTGGCCACGCTCGCCCCGCGCCACTCGTAGATGGCCTGGCAGGGATCACCCACGGCCGTGACCGGGTGGCCCTCGGCGAACACCTGCTGCAGGAGCACCCGCTGCGCAGCGGAGGTGTCCTGATACTCGTCGAGGAGCACGAAGCGGTAGCGCTGTCGGAGCTCCTCACGGATATCCGGGGCCATGCGGACGACGCAGAGCGCTAGGCGCACCTGGTCGGCGAAGTCGACGCAGTGCTCGGCGAGCTTGGCCTCGCGGAACTCCTCGACGAGACCGCACAGCGCCGCGCGTAGGCGCGCCGTTGCAAGCATGTCCCGACCGATGGACTGCAGGCGCGGTAGCGACTCGAGCCAGTCGATGAGGCCCACGGAGTGCGCGAACACTCGGTCGGGCTCGAGATCGAGCTCGGCCAGTGCATCGTCGAGGGCGAGGACAGCCTCGACGAGGGACACCGGGGAGCGGCCGAGGCCCGCGAGGGGCAGCGCCGATGACCGGACGACGCGCGCCGCGAGTGCCTGGCGTGCGCCATCGGCAAGGACGAGGGCGTCGGGCTCGAGGCCCAGGCGCACGCCGTGGTCGCGTAGTAGGCGACTGGCGAAGGAGTGGTACGTCGAGATCGCGGGCTCGATCGCGCCGGAGTCGACGAGGCCCTCGGGGAGCAGGCCCTCGCGGTCAGCGCGCAGGAGCAGACGGCGTGTGCGCATGAGCAACTCGCCGGCGGCCTTGGTGGTGAAGGTGAGACCGAGCACCTCATCGGGAAGTGCCAGGCCCTCGATGACGAGCCACAGCACGCGCGCGGACATGACCGTGGTCTTGCCCGAGCCCGCTCCGGCGACGATGGCTGAAGGCTCGGCCGGGCTGCTCACGGCAGCCCACTGCTCATCGCTGAGAGGGTGACCCAGGACCGACTCGACGGCTGCGCGGCTCTCGCTCATGCGAGCACCTCGCGACCGGCGGGCTGCGCGGGGCATGCCACGGCATACGGGCAGGTGCGACATTCGCTGGAGATGATCGCCGGGAAGTCCTCAGCGCGCACGCGCGCGATCGCCCCGGCGATGTCGTCGGCCAGCCATGCGCCGTCGCCCAGCGCCGGCTGCTCCTGGATGCGCGGCCGGCCCGGATCCCCGCTCGCATCCACGCGCAATTGGACGAGTGCAGCTCCACCGACCTCGGGCTCGGAGACGAGATCGCCGAGGGCTCCGTGCTGCACGGCGAGCTGGTAGGTGCCCAACTGGAGATCGGACTCAACCGAGGGACCACTTGGCGGGGTGCGCGCTGTCTTGAAGTCGATGAGGCGCACGCGTCCGTCGGCACTGATCTCGACGCGGTCGATCGCACCTCGCACGATGAACTCGTCATCGCCATCGCCTTCTCCGTCACGGGCAAGGGGGATGGTCACGACGAACTCCTGCTCGACGGCGAGGGCTTCATCGGCGTCACGCAGGTAGGCGCACAGACGAGACAGCGCTCCTGCCACCTCTGCCCTCTCCGCCTGTGCCTCCCAGGGCGCATCGAAAGGCAGCTCAGCCCACACGCGGTCGATCTCGCCGAGCATGACCTCGGGATCCGCGGGGACTTGGCCCCGAGCCGCACGCTCGGCCATGGCGTGCACGAGGCTCCCGATCGCCAGCGCCCTACCCCGAGGGCCCTCGGCCCGGACGACGCGGGAGAGGAACCAGCGCAGGGGGCACCCCTGAAGCGCGACGAGCCCGGAACCCGACAGCGCCACCGGGCGGTCGGCCGGGCGTATCGGCTCGATGCCGGGCGTGGGCTCGACCAGGCCCCACCACGTGGCGGGGTCGGCGCGCGGGGCGAGGGACATGCCCGCGTCGTCGACCGCCTCGGCGAGGACCGCCAGTCGCTGGACGGCGGCGCGGCGCAGGCTCGATGACTCGTCAGGATCCTGCGCGACCGAACGCAGCCGCGCAATGAGCCCATCGATCGTCAGCGGACGAGCGGGTCGCCCCGAGCGATGACGAGGATCGACGCCGAGATCGTCGATGAAGCGGCTCGGTTGCTCAGAGTCCGAGGACACCGTCGCGATCGTGAGGCTGGTGCGGGCACGCGACACCGCAAGCGCGAAGAGCCGGCGCTCCTGTGCCATCCGGTCAGCCGCCGCCGCACGCAAGGCGACGCGGGCGTCTGCCGCGCCGCTGCCCGTGACGATGGACTCCCACTCCGAAAGGCGCAGTGCTGATGACCCGCCGAGAGGAGGCGGCCATGCACCCTCCTGCGCCCCGACGATGACGACGTGCTCCCAGCGACGCCCCACGGCGAGGTGCGCGGTGAGCAATGACACGGCCGGGGTCGTCGGGGCTGCCGCCGTGACGCGCTCAGCCGCAACGCGCTGGCCGTGGAGGGCCGCGAGCAGCCCCCGAATGCCGACGACACCGGCGTATCGGTCGCTCAGTCGCTCGGCGGTCGCGAAGAGGGCGAGGACGGCGTCGATGTCGTGGCCGCTGGGAGCGTGCCCCGCGAGTGCGGAGCGGCGCAGTCGCTCCGGCCAGGCAAATCCGTCACTGTCGGGAATCGCCGACGACCACACCTGCCACAGCACCTCACCGGGTGCGGCACCCGAGTTGGCACTGGCACGCACCGCCGCGAGCGCTCGGCCCAGCGCCATGACGCGCGTGCACGCCTCATGTGCTGACCCCGCGACCTCGCGCACGGCCTGCGGATCGGCGATGACCTCGACGAGCAGATCGCGGACGAGCTCGGTGCCGGGGGGTGCCGGCTCGCCAGGGTGAGCAACGCGGAATCTCTCGCGCAGCGCGCGGGCCAGGGCGCGCAGGTCCGCGGGATCGAGGGCGAGCAGCGGACCGGTGACGAGATCAACGGCGCTGGAGACACCCACATCGCCGGGAGCAATCGCCGCTGACGCAGCGGAGAGCAGGGTGGCCACCGCGGGCTCGTCGGGCAGTGCCAGGTCTGAGCCCGCCATGACTCCGGGGATGCCCGCTGCGGTCAAAGCCCTGCGCAAACCCTCGAGGTGGCTCGTCGACCTCGACACGACGGCGATGTCATTCCACGGCACAGGGGCGGCGCCATCGTGGCCGAGATGGCGCCGGCGCAGGTCGTCCGCGACCCAGGCGAGGAGATCGCCCCAGGTGTCGTGGCCCACGACGTCGACCACCCCGGGCTCGGCGTCAGGATCGGGATCGGGATAGCGGTAGGCATGCAAGAGGGCTGCGCTGAGGCCGGGGAGCGCAGGCTGGCGCCGGACCGCGTCGTACGCCGCCCGGATCGCTCCGGTGCCTGCGTGGACGCGATCGAGCACGATGATCTCGGCGCGCGCCTCGTCGGCCAGACGCAGTGCGCCGTTGCGATCACCACCGCGGAAGCCGAAGGCCGCGATGTCGGGATCCGCCGCCACCACCGTGGTGGTGGTCGGGCGGGTGAGCGCCTGCAGCAGCTGCCTCTGCAGTGGCCCGGCCTCCTGGAAGTCGTCGACGTAGATATGGCTCAGCTCCCCCTGCCATGCGCCCGCAGCATCGATGGCGAGCTCGAGCAGGCCGCCGTAGTCGATGACTCCTTCGAGTGCCATGACATCGGCGTCGATCTCAGCGAGGCGCCCCAAGGTCTGCCATGCGGGGACGCCCGCCCCTGCCGCGACGGCATCGAGATCATCCGGGCCGAGACCGAGTTCGCGTGCGCGCGCGAGCATGGCGCGCACGTCGTTTGCGAAGCCGAGTGTCGCCGATGCAGCGAGGAGGTCTGCAGGCCATGGCACCTCGCCATCGGCGATCGCACCGCGCAGCAGATCGCGGATGCGCGCATCCTCTTCGGCTCCGGAGAGAAGGCGAGGCATGGCGGTCTCTGACCCCGGGCCTGTCGTGCGACGCACCAGTGCGTAGGCGAGGCCGTGGAAGGTCGTCACCGTCGGAAGTGAGCCTGTCGACATGCGCCGGGCAAGGGCAGTGCGCATGCGGCGTACGGCATCGCGATCGCGTGCGAGGAAGAGCACGCGGGATGGCGACACCTCCGACACACGAGCGACCACCGCCTCCAGGAGCGCCGTCGTCGCCCCGGTCCCCGGACTGCCGAGCACCACGCAGGTGCCCGGACCGCGCCAGGCCACGACCCGCTCCTGCGCGGGATCGAGCGCCCGCACGCGAGGGGGCTCCTGCGCAGATAGGTGCAGAAGGGGGGCGGACATGGGCCCATCCCATCAGGAGGGTCTGACGAGGCCCACGCTCACCGGAAGCGGGTCGCCCGGCCCATAGGTCGGCTGGATGGGACGATAAGGCGATGACCGAGGTGGGCGCACGCCCTGGGGCCGAACCCCCGGGAGATTCGCCCGAGGTCGATCCGGCGCCTCGCCAGACCGTCGCGATCCCTCGCCCCGAGGTCGCTCCCACTACTCAATCCACGGTCGTCATCGAGGACGGTGTCATCCCTCGCCGACTGCGCCGCCCACTCGACCTCGCCCGCTTCCTCGTCGCGCTCGCCGCCACCGCGGCCACTGTGTTCATCGCCTACTTCGCGACGAGCACAACGGAAGGCATCGAGGAGGACATCAGCGGTGGGGCAGCACTCCTGCCCTCGATCGTGATCCTCGCCCTCAACATCATTGGTGGCATCGGCCTGCTCGGCCTGCCCATCGCCGCGGCAGTCAACCTCGTCATCCGGCGCCGCGTGCGGCAGCTCTTCGACGCGCTCGTCGGCCTCCTGCTCACCGTCGTCCTGCTCACCCTGGCGTCCTATCTCGTCGAGACCTACGGCAGCGCCCAGCTCGTGACCGCCCTGGCCGGATCCGTCGGGGGCGACACCTCGGTGACCGCGCCCATCATCGGAGGCCTGGTCGCCTTCGTCACCGTGGCGCGGCTCATGAGCCGACGGCCCTGGGACGTGCTGTCCGTGCTCGTCGTGGGTTCCCTCGCGACCGTCACCCTGCTCAGCTCCACCGCCACGGTGGCCGGGCTCCTCATCTCCTTCTTCGTGGGCTGGGGCCTCGGTCTCCTCACGCGCTACGTGGTCGGTACCCCGACGACTCGCCCCTCAGGGTCCGAGGTCGCGGAGACGATGGCGCGCGCGGGCTATCCGCTCACGGTGCTGCGGGCCTCGAGGCAGACATCCATCGGCCGTCGATACGTCGCCACCACACGCAACGGCGAGTCCTTGGAGGTCGTGGTCCTCGACCGCGACCTTGAAGGAGCCGGGCTTGCCAGCGCGGCGTGGAAGGCCCTGCGGCTGCGCGATGACTCCGGGCGCGGTGGCTTCAACATGCGGCGCGAACTCGACCACGCGGCGCTCATGGCCTACGCCGCCCAGGCAGCCAATGCACCCGTCCCTCGCCTGCTCATCACCAGCGAGGTCGGCGCCGACTCCGCGCTGCTCGCCTACGACTACACCATCGCGACGCGCTTCAGCGATCTCTCGCCAGAGCAGATCAGCGACGACGATCTGGAGCAGGCGTGGCGCGCGATGCGCACCCTGCATGACAATGAGATCGCGCACCGCAGCCTCACGAGCGACAACATCCTGCTCGACCGCGAGGGCAAGGTGTGGCTCGTCGGCGAGGCAAGCGGCACCGTGGCGGCTGGTGACGTCGCGCAGCGGATCGACGTGGCCGAGTTGCTCTGCACGCTTGCCCTGATCGCCGGTGCCGACCGGGCAATTCGCACCGGCCGCAAGGTCCTCGGCGTCCCCGGCTTGGCGCGCGCACTCCCCGTGCTCCAGCCGGTCGCGCTCGCGCCCTCGACGCGCAAGGCGATGCGCAAGAACCGCGATCTCATGGTCCACCTCCGCGATGCACTGGTCGAGATCCGCCCCGAGGGCGATGTCGAGCAGATCAACGTCGAGCGCATCAAGCCACGCACGCTCATCATGATCGTCGTCGGCACGATCGCCGCCTACGTCCTGCTCTCGCAATTGGCTCAAGTGGACCTCGGCGAGTTGCTCACCTCCGCCTCCCTGGAGTGGCTCGCCGTCGCCGTGGTCGCGGCTCTGGTGACCTACGTGGGTGCCGCATGGTCGCTCTCCGGATTCGTCCCCGAGCGCATCCCCCTCCATCGCACGATGCTCGCCCAGGTCGCGGGTGACTTCGCCACCCTCGTGTCGCCACCCACCCTCGGATCCGTGGCAATCAACATGCGCTTCCTCACCAAGGCGGGCCTGCACCCGGCGCTCGCTGGCGCGAGCGTCGGCGTCTCGCAGGTCGCTGCCTTCGTCGTGCACCTCCTGCTGCTGCTCGGCTTCGGTATTGCCGCGGGCACGCAGGCCGACTTCACCTTCGATCCGCCCGCGTGGGCGGTGATTGTCGTCATCGCGGTGGTCATCCTCTTCCTCTCGGCCTTCGCGGTAGCTCCTCTGCGCCGCTACGTCTTCGCTCGCGTCCGCCCGCTCCTGCGCGAGGTGATCCCCAGGCTCGTGA
>CAZLNF010000008.1:0-23197 GCA_964560885.1 uncultured Actinomyces sp.
ACCTGATCGTGGATATCAGCACCCTCGAGGACCTGCCGCCGCTCGTCGTAGATCACCAGGCGCTGGCGATTGAGCACATCGTCGTACTTGAGGACGTCCTTGCGGATCTCGAAGTTCTGGGCTTCCACAGAGGTCTGCGCGGACCGGATGGCGTTGGTGACCATCTTGGCCTCGATGGGCACATCGTCCGGCACGTTGAACCTGCGCAGGAAGGCGTCGACCATCTCCGCCTTGAAGAGTCGCATGAGGTCGTCCTCGAGCGAGAGGTAGAAGCGGGTCTCGCCCGGGTCGCCCTGGCGGCCGGAGCGGCCACGGAGCTGGTTGTCGATACGCCGCGACTCATGACGCTCGGTGCCAAGCACATACAGTCCGCCGAGCGCGATGACCTCCTCGTGCTCACTCTCCACGGACGCCTGCGCTGCTGCCAGGGCGTCCGGCCAGGCCTTCTCGTACCCCTCGGCATCCTCGACGGGGTCGAGCCCGCGGCGCTCGAGCTCTTGCGCGGCGCGGAACTCGGGGTTGCCGCCGAGCATGATGTCGGTGCCTCGGCCAGCCATGTTGGTGGCAACTGTCACCGCTCCCTTGCGGCCCGCCTCAGCGATGATCGAGGCCTCGCGCTCGTGGTTCTTTGCATTGAGGACCTCGTGGCGCACGCCACGCTTCTTGAGCTCCTGGGAGATGACCTCGCTCTTCTGCACGCTCGTGGTGCCGATGAGCACGGGTTGCCCCGCCTCGTGGCGCTCCTCGATGTCATCGATGACGGCGGCGTACTTGGCGTCCTCGGTGCGGTAGACGAGATCGGGCTCGTCCAGACGCACCATCGGTCGATTCGTCGGGATGGGCACCACGCCCAGCGAGTAGATCTGGTGGAACTCGTTGGCCTCGGTCATCGCCGTGCCGGTCATGCCCGAAAGCTTGTCGTAGAGGCGGAAGTAGTTCTGGAGAGTGATCGTGGCCAGGGTCTGGTTCTCCGCCTTGATCTCCACGCCCTCCTTGGCCTCGATGGCCTGGTGGAGTCCCTCGTTGTAGCGCCGGCCCTTGAGGAGGCGACCGGTGTGCTCGTCGACGATGAGGATCTCACCGTCGAGGATGACGTAGTCGCGGTCCTTCTTGAAGAGTTCCTTGGCTCGGACGGCGTTGTTGAGGAATCCGACGAGCGGAGTGTTGACCATGTCGTAGAGGTTGTCGATGCCGAGCTGGTCCTCGACCTTGTCGATTGCGGATTCCAGGACGCCAATCGTCTTCTTCTTCTCGTCCACCTCGTAGTCCTCGTCGATCTTGAGGAGACGGGCGATTCGAGCAAACTCGGAGTACCACTTGGTGGGCTGGTCGGCAGGTCCGCTGATGATGAGCGGAGTCCGAGCCTCGTCGACGAGGATGGAGTCGACCTCGTCGACGACAGCGAAGTTGTGCCCGCGCTGGACCATCTCGGCGGTGGACCAGGCCATGTTGTCGCGCAGGTAGTCGAAGCCAAACTCGTTGTTGGTGCCGTAGGTGATGTCCGCCGCGTAGGCCTCGCGACGCTCCGCGGGCGTCATGTGCGCCAGGATGACGCCCACCTTCAGACCCAGGAAGCGATGGATGCGGCCCATCCACTCGGCATCGCGCTCGGCGAGGTAGTCGTTGACGGTGACGACATGCACGCCCTTGCCGGAGAGTGCATTGAGATACGAGGGCAACGTGGCGACGAGGGTCTTGCCCTCACCCGTGCGCATCTCGGCGATGTTGCCCAGATGCAGCGCCCCGCCACCCATGAGCTGGACGTCGTAGTGGCGCTGGCCGAGGGTGCGGCGTGCCGCCTCGCGCACGGTGGCGAAGGCCTCGGGGAGGAGGTCGTCGAGGGTCTCACCGTTGTCCAGCCGAGAGCGGTACTCAGCCGTCAGGCCCCGCAACTCCTCGTCGGTCATGGCGACGAAGTCGTCCTCGATGGCGTTGACCTGTTGGGCGATGCCCTCGAGGGTGCGGAGCGTCTTTCCCTCGCCCGCGCGGAGGATCTTGTCCAGAATGCCCACCAGGTCATCCTAGACAGTCCGATCCCCCTAGCCGGTCCCGGCAGGTGCAGAGGTGCCTGAGAGCGAGCCCTCGCCGTCGATGCGCACCAACCCCCAGCGAGCTGCGCGCACCACGGCCTCGGTGCGCGAACGCACCTGGAGCTTTTCGTAGAGACGCCGCACATGGTTCTTGACCGTGTTGTCACTGATCACGAGGGCCTCGGCGATCTCCCGATTGGTGCTCCCGGAGCACAGCAGCGACAGCACCTGGGCCTCGCGTCGGGTCAGAGCCGGCGGTCGGCCACCCGCACCGTCAGCACGCGCGCCCGCATTGACCACCGTGCGGCCCTCCGCCACCGCGCGGGCTGCCTGCACGAGGGCGGCTTCGTCGATATCGCGATCCACGGCTCCGCGTGCGCCCGCGGACACGAGCCCACCCAGGAGATCCGGCGTGGCCGCCCCGACGACGACCAGCAAGGGCACACCACCCCACGTGTCGCGCATGCGGGTCACGTCCGCGGACGTGGCCAGACCCGGGAGTTCCCACACCACGACGCTCGGTCGGATATTGGTGCCCGCGGACTCCTCGATGACGTCCCACCCGGCGTCGACCAGCATTGCTCCTAGACCGCGGCGCACTACCGGCGTCGCTGCCACGACAGCGGCGATGAGATCCGTCTCGCGTGAAGCAGGCACCCCACCAGTCTGGTGGAGCCGGCTACCCGATGGAGCGCGAGGTAGCCGCCATCGCCGCAGCCCACCGGACCTCGCCCCCTGCCGCACGCAGGGCTCGGGCACCCTCTGCAAGCGTGGCGCCGGTCGTCACGATGTCGTCGACGAGGACGATGGGAGTCCTCGGCGCAGTCCTGCAGGCGAGTGCCCCCGTGAGATTCGCCCTGCGCTCCCGCGCAGACAGGCCCGCCTGATCGCGGGGCTGCCGCGTGAGGTGCAGGCAGCGCGCGACGTCGATCCGGCAGTCTCGGGAGACCTCCGCGATCGCGAGCCGCACTACTCGGTCCCATGCGTCCTCACCCCGACGCCTGCGGGCGGCGGGGGATGACGGAATGGGCACGACGGTCAGGTGCGGGGCATTGTGCTCAGCGCGTGCATCCTCATCCGAGATGACCGCGCGCATCGCGACGGAGAGCGCGTGCGCCAGGTGCACGGCCACATCGCGACGCCCACGCTCCTTCCACGCGGTGATGATCGCGCGAGTGATGCCTTCGTAGTCCGATGCCACGTACGTCGGCATCCACCCATGCGGAGTAGGCGCTGGAGCATGCGGGCGCGCGGGACCGAGGAGATGCGCCTCGCAGGGCGCACACACTGCCGACCCGGGACGCTGGCAACCCGCGCACGTCCCCGGCGCGCCAAGTGACACGACATCTCCGAGGGCGGCGCCGACGAGGTGTGCCACAGGGGCCCAGCGGACGCGTGCGAGTCCTGAGTCGCGTGTGAATCCCATCCCCCCAGTGGGCCACGGGATGCCGAGCCAGCGCCCGGCCCGCCGGAGGCTCGTGGATGAGGGGCGCGGACCGCGCCTGTGCGCAAACCCCGGGAGGAGGAGTAGTCTGTCCCCACGCCCGCCGGACCATCGAAGCCTCGTGCCGTCCGCCGGCCACTCCACTTTTTCGAGGTGTACTTCCATGTCTGTTTCCCAATCCCCCGACTACAAGGTCGCCGATCTCTCCCTCGCCGCCTTCGGCCGCGACGAGATCCGGCTCGCCGAGCACGAGATGCCCGGCCTCATGGCGATGCGCGAGGAGTTCGGCCCGCGTCAGCCGCTCAAGGGTGCACGCATCACCGGCTCCCTCCACATGACCGTGCAGACGGCGGTCCTCATCGAGACCCTCGTGGCACTCGGCGCAGAGGTGCGCTGGGCCTCCTGCAACATCTTCTCCACCCAGGACCACGCGGCCGCGGCCGTCGTCGTCGGACCGGACGGCACGCCTGAGGATCCGCGCGGGGTCCCCGTCTACGCCTGGAAGGGCGAGACGCTGGATGAGTACTGGTGGTGCACCGAGAAGGTGCTCCTGTGGCCCGACGGCGCTGGCCCCAACATGATCCTCGACGACGGTGGCGACGCCACGCTGCTCGTCCACAAGGGCACCGAGTTCGAGGCTGCCGGAGTGGTCCCGAGCACCGATCCGACCGACTCCGAGGAGTACGCCGTCATCCTCGAGGTGCTGCGTCGCTCGCTCACGGAGGATCCGCAGCGGTGGACGCGCGTTGGTGCGGGCATCCGCGGGGTCACCGAGGAGACCACCACCGGCGTGCACCGTCTCTACGAGATGTTCAACGAAGGCCGTCTGCTCTTCCCGGCCATCAATGTCAACGACTCCGTCACCAAGTCGAAGTTCGACAACAAGTACGGATGCCGGCACTCGCTCGTGGACGGGATCAACAGGGCCACCGACGTGCTCATCGGCGGCAAGGTGGCCGTGATCTGCGGCTACGGCGACGTCGGCAAGGGCAGCGCTGACTCGCTGCGCGGCCAGGGTGCTCGCGTGATCGTCACCGAGATCGACCCGATCTGCGCCCTGCAGGCCGCCATGGACGGCTACCAGGTCGCGACGATCGAGGACGTCCTCGACAGCGCGGACATCTTCATCACCGCGACCGGGTGCAAGGACGTGATCACCGCCGACCACATGTCGCGCATGAAGCACCAGGCGATCGTCGGCAACATCGGGCACTTCGACAACGAGATCGACATGACCGGCCTGGCCCGGATCCCCGGGATCGAGCGTCGGACCATCAAGCCCCAGGTCGACGAGTGGGCATTCCCCGATGGCCACTCGATCATCGTGCTGTCCGAGGGACGCCTGCTCAACCTCGGCAATGCGACGGGCCATCCGTCCTTCGTCATGTCGAACTCCTTCACCAACCAGGTCCTCGCCCAGCTCGAGATCTTCACGCGCCCTGAGGAGTACCCCATCGGGGTCTTCACCCTCCCCAAGCACCTCGACGAGAAGGTCGCGCGCCTGCACCTCGACGCCCTCGGCGTACACCTGACCGAGCTCTCCAAGGATCAGGCGGAGTACATGGGCGTGGATGTCGCCGGGCCGTACAAGCCCGAGCACTACCGCTACTAGTCGACAAGCATGCACACAGAGCGCAGGACCGGATGATGTCGCAGTCTCCGGTCCTGCGCTCTCGCACTCCCGCGGACTACCCCGGCTGTCCCATCACGGTCGACATCGCGCTTGCCCGGGGTCGCATCCTCGTTGCCCCTCGCTGGGGAATCCCCGACGCGATCATCCCGCTCCTCGGATTCGTCATCATCTCGGTGGCCGTCGCCCTGGGCGGTGAGGCCCTCGGCCTACCCCTGGTCTGGGTGCTGCTCCTCGGCACCACGCTCCCCTGGATCGCGCTCGCCGGCTGGCCCTTGCTCACCACTGCCTTCCAGGGCAACGGCCCACGCATCGACCTGGGCCTGCGCCTCACCTGGCGCGATGTGGGCTGGGGCGTCATCGGGGGCATCGCGGCGCTCTTCGCCGGCGGCACCATCGCCCTCATTCTCCAGGCCATCTTCGGGGAGTTCACATCTGCAGCCGGGGAGGTGGGCGAGGAGTTGCTCACTGAGGGGCCCCTGCTCGCCGTGGTGGCCTTCGCCCTGTGCGTGGCGATCGGAGCACCCATCGCGGAAGAGATCGCCTTCCGCGGCATGGCCTACAACGCCCTGGCCAAGTCCGGGCTCAACGCCGCCTGGGTGATCGCGATCACGACGGTCGCCTTCAGTCTCTTCCACCTCGAGCCGGTGCGCGCCCCCATCCTCCTGGCCAGTGGCCTCGTGCTCGGGATCCTGAGGTGGCGGACCCGCAGCCTCGGGGCGCCCATCGTGGCGCACGCGGTCAACAACCTGCCAGGGGCAGCATTCCTGCTCCTGGGATGACACGATGGGCCTGTGAGGGGACGCGTCCTGGTCGTCGATGACGACGTGGCACTGGCCGAGATGCTCGGCATCGTGCTGCGTGGCGAGGGCTTCGACCCCGTGTTCTGCACTGACGGGGGTGAGGCGCTCCAGGCCTTCCGCGACTCCCGACCGGACATCATCCTGCTCGATCTCATGCTCCCCGGCATGGACGGCATCGACGTATGCCGCGCCATCCGCCTCGAATCCGGCGTTCCCATTGTGATGCTCACAGCCAAGAACGACACCATCGATGTCGTCCTGGGGCTCGAGTCGGGAGCCGACGACTACGTCGTCAAGCCATTCAAGCCCAAGGAGCTCGTCGCCCGACTTCGCGCGCGCGTGCGCCGCAGTGACGAACCATCGACAGGCACGCTCGAGATCGGCGATGTCACCATCGATGTCGCTGGACACGTCGTGCGTCGGGCGGACAGGGTCATCCCGCTTACCCCCCTGGAGTTCGACCTGCTCGTGTGCCTCGCGCGCAAGCCGTGGCAGGTCTTCACGCGCGAAGTGCTCTTGCAGGAGGTGTGGGGCTATCGCCACGCCGCCGACACCCGCCTCGTCAACGTGCACGTGCAGCGACTGCGGGCCAAGGTCGAGCACGATCCCGAGCATCCCGAGATCGTCCTCACCGTGCGTGGCGTGGGATACAAGGCCGGCCCGCCATGACGACCGGCCCGACGAGTCCGCCGACTCCGAGGGCTCCCTCGGCCCCGATGTCGCTTCTCAGCCTGTGGCGTCGATCCTTGCTCCTCCGGGTCACCGCGACCACACTCGTCCTCTCCATCGTGGTCATGACCATCCTCGGCTTCCTGCTCCTGTCGCGCGTGACGACGGGCCTGCTGGACTCTGCTGAGCGGACGGCGGTGACCGAGGCGAGCGCGGGCCTGGCCGATGCTCAGCGCATCTCGGCTGCCGCCGCATCAGGCACGAGCGCGGCATCCCCGGCCAGCGTGGTCGACACGATCGTGGCATCGCTCGCCGCCCGCGCGGGCAGCCCTCCCCAGTACGACGTGCTGCTCCTCGCCGGGGAGACGGAGGGCACTGCGCCCGAGCGCGGCACCAACCTCGTCTCGGATGCCAGCGTGCCGCCGGAGTTGCGCGAGACGGTGCTCCTGACCCAGCGCCAGTCCTGGACCTACACGGAGATCCGCTACCTCGACGGGCGCAGCGCGCCGGGCATCATCGTCGGCGCACCGCTTGCGGTCACGGACGTGGGCACCTACGAGTTGTACTACCTCTTCCCCCTCACCAACGAAGCGAGCACGCTCGACCTCGTGCGCAGCACCGTCATCGGCACGGGTGTGCTGCTCGTCATCCTTCTCGGAGCCGTCGCAGCCATCGTCACGCGCCAGGTCGTCACTCCGGTCCGATCAGCCGCACGCGTGGCGGAGCAATTCTCCGAAGGGCACCTGCGCGAGCGCATGTCGGTGCGCGGCGAAGACGATCTCGCCCGACTGGCGATGGCCTTCAACGACATGGCGGCAAGCCTGGAGCAGCAGATCCACCGCCTCGAGGAACTCTCCGCCGTACAGCAGCGCTTCGTCTCCGACGTGTCACATGAGCTGCGCACGCCCCTCACCACTATCCGGATGGCCGCCGATCTCATCTTCGAAAGCCGCGGCGAGCTCGATCCGCCCACAGCGCGATCCGCCGAACTGCTCCAGAACCAACTCGATCGCTTCGAGAACCTCCTCGGTGACCTCCTGGAGATCTCCCGCTACGACGCTGGCGCCGCGGTGCTGGACCTGGAGAACGTCGACCTCGTCGCCCTCGTGCGGCGGGCGGTCGAATCAGCCCGACCCCTGGCCGAACGACGAGGCAGTGCGATCGAGGTGACCGCACTGCTCGATCCGTGCCTCGTGGAGTGCGATCCACGACGCGTGGATCGGATCCTGCGCAACCTCATCGACAACGCCGTGGAGCATGGCGAGAGCCAGCCGATCGACGTGACGGTGGCGGGCGATGGCTCCGCTGTCGCCATCACGGTGCGTGACCACGGTGTGGGCCTGTCCGATGACGACATCGCCCATGTCTTCGATCGCTTCTGGCGGGCCGACCCCGCCCGTGCACGCACGACCGGGGGCACAGGACTCGGACTGTCGATCGCTCTCGAGGACACCCGCCTCCACGCCGGCTGGCTGGAGGCCTGGGGAGCCCCCGGCGAGGGGGCCTGCTTCCGACTGACGCTGCCGTGTCGTGCGGAGGTGGTCCTTGAGCGCTCCCCCCTACCCCTCGTGCCCGGCGAGGATGCAGCGGACTCCGCCGAACAGGTCGTGGACCCCGAAGGCATCAATGAGCCAACGGATGCCACGGGAGCGCGCACATGAGGCCGCCCCGGGCCTTGCTCGCCCTCCTTGCCGTGCCGCTGCTGGCCGCCTGCGCATCGATCCCGACGAGCGGACCCATTCAGCAGGGCGTCGAAGTCGGCGTGGAGAGCACGGATCAGGTCATCCGCGTGATCGCCCGACCCCCGCAGCCGGATATGACACCGACGCAGATCGTCTCGGGATTCCTCCAGGCCTCCGGCTCCTTCGAGGATGATCACGCCGTCGCCCGGCAGTACCTCACCCCCGAGGCAGCGGTCATGTGGGACCCCTCGCGCAGCGTCAGCGTCTACGACGGGGTGCCCACGATCGTGCCCGACGGTGTCACGGCCGTCGACATGACGGCGACTCAGGTGGGCTCCATCGACGCTGAGGGTCGCTACGAGGTGGGCGCTCCCGGCGGGCTCATCAGCGAGTTCTTCAGGATGGAATTCGTGGGCGGCAATTGGCGTATCGCCACCCCGCCCCAGGGGCTCCTCCTCGCACGGTCCGACGTCGAACGCGCCTTCCGCGCCTTCGAGGTCTACTTCCTCGACCCCACCTTCTCGACCCTCGTGCCCGACCCGCGCTACTTCCCCGTGGACGGACCCACTCCGGCAACGGCACTCACGCGGGCCCTACTGCGCGGTCCTACGGAGTGGCTTGCCCCTGCGGTGCGCACCGGATTCCCCGACGGCACCACGCTGGCTGTCGACGCGGTGCCCGTCGTGGATGGAATCGCCCGCGTCGACCTCGACCCCCAGATCCGATTGGCCGATGCGCAGACGCGGCGGGCGTTCTCCGCACAGCTCGCCTGGACGCTGCGCCAAGTGCCCGGAGTGCGCTTCCTCGACCTCAACGCCGGTGGACAGGTGCTTGATGTCGGCAGCACACCCAATCCGCAGCCCGTGGATGCGTGGCCCACCTTCGACCCCAATGCGATGCCGGGCGGCAACTCCCCACTCGGCATCCTCGGCGGACGCGTCATCGATCTCGATCGCACCCCGCCGCTGCCGATCCCCGGCGGAGCCGGGCTCGGGAGCCCGCCCCTGGACGGACTCGCCGTATCCCTCACGGGCGGGCTCATCGCCGCTCTCGACACCGATGCGCAACTGTGGCTCGGTGCCATTGCGCCGGGTGCCGCACTTGTCTCCGGCCCCGTGGATCCGGGTCAATCGCGCCCCTCCTTCGGCCGCGGCGATGAGGCATGGGTCGTGGGACCTGACGGCACGCTGCAACGGGTCGACCCCCAGGGAAATGCCGTGATCGTGCCCGTCGACGGCCTGCACCCGAAGGCCGTCCTCGAGTCCATCGCGATCAGCCGCGATGGCGCGCGCGCGGCACTCACGATTCGTCGCGGCCCGAGGACCTTCGTGATGCTCGCGATCATCACGGTGCGCGAGGGCGCGCTTCGCGTCGAGTCGCCGGTGCGCGTGGACAACCGGCTCACCACGGTGAGCGATGTCGCCTGGGCTGACGATGACCGACTGGTGGCCCTGGGCGTCGAGGGCGCGGGGGCGCCAGCGGTCTTCGAGATCGATCTCAGTCGCTGGCAGGTGCGCTCGCTCGGGGCACCTCCCGGCACCGTGCGCATCGCCGCAGCCCCGGGGTCGCCGATCCTTGCCGCGACCGAGGAAGGACGCATCTGGGCCTACACCTCCGGGCCCTGGCGACTGGGACCGCGCGGGTCGAGTCCGGCGTACCCCGGTAGCTGAGCCCGCAGGGTCGCTAGGACCCGGTGACGGCGACGGCACGACCCTCGGGCGCCACGGTCGCGTCGGCCTCATCCGGCGACCACACGACCGCCCGACCTTCGGGCACCACCGTGCCGGCTCCGGGACCGCTCACGATGCGCACTGGGCCATGCAGGGCGAGGACGAGGCGGTGCCGGCCTGAGCGGAGTTCGCGTGGAGCCGCGCAGACCGCGAGATCGAAGGGCATCCCGGTCGGGGTGAGCGACTCCTCCAGCCCTGCGCTCAGCCGCTGCGGGACCCGTTGCGCGATGACCGCTTCGAGGGCCTCATCGACCGCGATCGGCTTGCTCGTGAGACCCAGGCGCAGGACGTTGTCGGAGGTGGTCATCACTTCAATGCCCAGCCCGCCGACGTAGGAGTGGACGATGCCCGCGGACACCGCCACAGCCTCGCCGGGGTGGAGCACATCGTGGTCGAGCAGCACGCTGACGAGGACACCCGGATCCCCGGGGAAGGCGGCGATGACACGCTCGAGAGCCACCAGGGATTCGACCGACCAGCCGCAGCGGGACGCGGCATCGACGAGATGGTGGGCGAGCACTGCCCGCTCCGTGGCGTCGATCTCGAGGAGGCGGCGCGCGGAGGCCACGGCATCGCCTCGCCTCACCACGTCCACGACGTCGGGAGCTGCTCCCGCGGCCGCGAGCAGGGCGGCAGCGTCCTCGGGATCGCGCCACCCGGCATGGACGTCGAAGGGCTCGAGGGCCACGAGCATCTCGGACTTCTCCGCGTCATCGGCGAAGAGCGGCGAGCCGGCGGCCCAGCCACGTCGGGCCGTGTCTGCGTCGGGATGCACCTGGATGGACAGCGGCGTGCCGGCGGCGAGCAGCTTGACCAGCGGCATTCCGCGGTGCTCATCGAGATCGGCAAGGAGACGGCCCTCGTCGGGGCCGGCGACCACGGGCGTGGGCCCCGACGGATGCGTCCCGAACCACAACTCAGCCTGGGGCGTGCCGGTGGCACCGTGCCACGGCGCTAGCCCGTCGACGATCCCCCAGTCGTACTCCTTGAGAGCGCCCGCAACGATATGGGGCATCAGGGACTCGGAGGGACAGCCTCGTCGAGCAGCATGACGGGGATTCCATCGCGCACAGGGAATCCCCGGCGGCATGAGGAGCAGACGAGCAGCCTCCGGTCGGCATCGACCTCGAGCGCCGCATGGACCTCGCAGGGACACGCGAGGATCTCCAGCAGCAGCGGGTCCAGACCCAGGGTCTCCGTCATGGCAGGCCTCCTCAGGCTTCGCGGACGATGGCGAGCACCTCGTCGCGCACGGACTCCATGGTGCCAGCATCCACCGCCTCGACATTCAGCCGGAGGAGGGGTTCGGTATTGCTCGGGCGGAGATTGAACCACCACTCGGGTGCCGAGACGGTCATTCCATCGAGGTCATCAAAGGTGATATCCGGCCGGCCGGTGAAGGCCTGCCGGACTCGATCGCTTGCTGCGGCCGCGTCCGTGACGACGGAGTTGAGCTCACCGCTCGCGACGTATCGGTCATAGCGGGACAGAAGGCTCGAGAGGGCGGTGCCCTCCGGTGCCGAACCGAGCGCCGCGAGGACGTGCATCGCCGCGAGCATGCCCGAATCCGCACGCCAGAAGTCAGTGAAGTAGAAGTGGCCCGAGTGCTCGCCACCGAAGATGGCACCCGTCTCCGCCATGCGTGCCTTGATGAAGGAGTGCCCCACGCGCGTGCGCTCGGCGACGCCACCCGACTCCGCGATTACCTCGGGTACGGCTCGTGAACTGATGCAGTTGTAGATGATGGTCGATCCCGGTCGACGCTGCAGCTCCCGCTCGGCGATGAGTGCGGTGATCGCCGAGGGCGTCACTGCGACACCGCGCTCGTCGATGACGAAGCAGCGATCGGCATCGCCATCGAAGGCCAGGCCGATATCGGCGCCTGCTGCGATGACGGCAGCCTGCAGATCGCGAAGGTTCTCGGGCTCGATGGGGTTGGCCTCGTGGTTCGGAAACGTCCCGTCGAGCTCGAAGTAGAGGGGGCTGATGCGCAAGGGCAGCTCGGGCAACCCCGCGGCCGTCTCGAGCACGGCCGGGGCGGTGAGGC
The DNA here is from genome assembly GCA_964560885.1 of uncultured Actinomyces sp. Lineage (GTDB taxonomy): Bacteria > Actinomycetota > Actinomycetes > S36-B12 > S36-B12 > Mxb001. The sequence goes on from CAZLNF010000008.1 coordinate 12,036, forward strand.
CGGCCATGCCGTTGCCGGCATCGATGACGACTGATAGTTCACGGCCCGACGACAGGTCGACGAGCGAGCGGAGGAAGCTCGCATAAGCAGGCAGGGTGTCGCGTGTCGTCACCGAGCCAGCAGGGCCTGAGTACGCCGGGACACCCGCCTCCACCAGGTCGCGCATCTCGCGCAGGCCCGTCTCCAGGCCGACGGGCGCTGCCCCCGCGCGACACAGCTTGATGCCGTTGTACTGAGCGGGATTGTGGCTGGCGGTGAACATCGCGCCAGGGAGTCCGAGATCACCGGACGCGAAGTAGAGCCCATCCGTGCTCGCGAGGCCGATGCGGATCACATCGCAACCGTGGCCGCACACACCTGCGGCGAAGGCCGCGACGAGGTCGTCACCCGAAGGGCGCATGTCCTGCCCGATCACGACAGCCCCGGGACCACCGTCCTCGGTGCGAATCCCGAGCACCTCCACGAACGCCGCGCCCAAGAGGCGGGCGAGGTCGGCATCGAACTGCTCGGGGACGAGCCCGCGCACGTCGTATGCCTTGATGACGGCGTCCAGTCCCACTGCGTCCCGGGACGATGGACTGCCGGATGCGCCGGCCACCGGCGTCACCCTTCGGAATCGTGACCGGCGGGCAACGAACGCAGATGCCCTCGGCGCGTGCCCTCGGCACCGACCGCCGTGCGGGACTCGAGTTCGTCGAAGAGTGTCGCGCTGCGCTCACTCGCAGCAGCGGCCTCGCGGACCGCATTGGCGAGGGCCTCCAGGTCGTCACCCGAGGGCCGCAGGCTCTCGGGGTCGGGCTCGATGCGCATCACCTGCCAGCCCAGCGGCACCGTCAGACGCCCCGCATGGATCTCGCAGAGGTCATAGCCGTGGGGGTCAAGTGTCGTGGACAGCGGACCGAGGACTGCCGTGGAGTCGGCGTAGACATAGGTGAGGGTGGACTCGGCAGATCGTCCGCACGTGACGCGGGAGCAGCGACGTCGATAACCCACGGTTCGGGACGCTACCGCTCGATCCCGCACCCTCGGCGATGCCACGCCGAGGCTGACGGGTCGGGACCGGTTGGCCTAGGCGCCTGAGATGGCCAGACCGGGCGCGGGTACGGCCCGCGGGACCACCACGGTGGTCCGGAGCGGGCGCCACGGATAGCCGGTGACCAACGAGCCGTCCTTGTTGCGGCGGACCGCCCGGTGAGCGATGACGACTTCCCCCGCCGAGACGGTCGCCACCGCGGTGAACCACGCTGCGCCCTCAGGTCGCGGTATGTCGACCGCGACCAGGCGCCCACGCGGGACAGACACGGTGATGTCCTCCGTCGCCGGCAGCGGCTGACCATCGGCAGCCACGGCGAGGATACGAAGCGTCACCTGGGCTGGTGCCGCCGCTGAATCGTCCGCGGGAAGGTCACCCGTCGAGCCGGACGCGGGCGTTGCCGACGACCCGCCGGGCTGATCCGTCGGCGTGCCCTCAGCCGATGTCGGCGGTGTCCCGGATGCAGTACCGGTCTCCATGTCGGACATGTCGGCCATGTCAGTCGCGGGGGCGCGCTCGATCGTGATGACATCGTCGGGGGCCGTGAGCCACACCGTGACGCCGGTGCTGCGCTCTGCGGGAAGCCCGGTCACTGCTGCGCTCGTGTCGATGAGCGCGGCACCCGCGGTGAAGGAAAGCTCCTCCAGCGCGCCCGCGGCCGCATCCACGCCGGGGTGGCGCTGGCGCACTCCCGCCACGATGGGTTGGTCGGACTGCAGGTCGACGGTGGCGTCATCGCCCTGTAGGGCCGAGTCGAGGTCCACCGCGACGACCGACCCTCCAGGGACCTCGATCTCCGGGGTGGCCGCCGGGACGAAGGATCCCGCGGCAGTGATGAGGCGCACGCGCACTGTGGCCGAGAGATCGCCGGGAGCATGCACGAGGAGTTGTCTCCCGCCGGGCCCGCCGATGACACCCGGGACGAGGACACGCGTGGAGGGATCAACCGATGCCGGAATCCAGTCGGCGCCACGCGGCACGAAGCCCTCGGCCTCGCGATCGGATACACCGGCCATGACGCGGCCCTGGCGCACAGTCACGCGCCATGCTGCGGCAGGCAGGCGCGGCGCCTCCCGCGAGAGCCGGACGACGACACGGCTGCGTGGCTCCACGACCAGGCCCCGCAGGCGCGGCACCGAGACGGGGCCGTCAGGACCGCTGATCGCGACCTCGAGCTCCGCGGGAGTGCTCTCCGGGTTGACGAGCACGAGTTGGGTCTCACGGCCCGCGGTGGATCCACCGCCCACGAACCACCAGGTCGTGTCCGGGCCCAGGCATGCCTGACTCGACAGTCCGCGCCCGTCGCTGAAGGAATCCTGCGTGGTCTGCGCGGCGACGAGCCCGGGAGCGAGACCGCCCAGGGTGCGGATCTCCAGCGCGGGAAGGCGAGTCGTCTCGGCCACGACCTGGGCCGCGTCGCCCGGCTGCTCCAGGACGCCCTGGGGCTCGCCATTGGCAGCCACGGCTTCCTCATCGGTGGCGACGGTGGTCCCGGACCCGTCCCCGGTGCCATCGCCGCCCTCCAGGTAGGCGATGAACGATTCGCCGACTCGATCCTGGCCGGCCAGGCCGGGGACGACGGTGATCGCCGATGTCGTGCGTGACCCGTCGACGGATCCCGGCTCGGGACACACCGCCGTGGAGGAGTCCACCGGCTCCACCGCACCCACTTGCTGGCCATCAGCACCCGGCATGGGCGCAAGCAGGCCTGCGATGACCAGCACAACGGCGATGCCCGCGACGATGCCGACGGCACGCCAAGCGCCCGGATCCGCCGGGGGCGCGGAGTCGACGCGGGTCCGGCGGCGACGTAGCCTGCGACGATCTTCTGCCGAGCTCGGCGACTCATCGCTCATGACGTCACCTCCTCGCGCTCGTCGGCACTCACGGGATCGGTCGCGGCTTCTGCATCCGGGTCGATATCGCCATCAGCATCATCATCGCCTGCCGAACGCCGGGCAGGCAGCGCGAGGATCGCGACGACCAGCCAGGCAATGGCCTGGACCCACAGCCACCGTGTGCGAGGACCATCGTCGATGGACACGACGAGTGCGCCTTGTGCATCGGCGGGGAGGGCAAACTCCTGCAGTGCCGGCGACGCGGCCTGCGAGCCCTCCGCAGGTGTGGACAGCGCAGTGCCATCCAGAGTGGCACGCCAGGCAGGGTCGGCGGTTTGCGCGAGACGGATCACGTCTCCGCCCGCGGCGATGGACGTGTCGACGAAGGGCTCCGCCGAGGAAAGTCGCACGAGCGGGAGCGGCGTCTCGAGGGGAGGGACCGCGTCGTCGACGAGTACGGCGCGACTGGCCTCCGCCTGCACCCGCCAGAGGATCTCGCCCTCCTGCCCCGCGACACGTCTCAGGCCGGGCACAGAGTCGAGGCTGCGAGCGAGTTCCCCGCCCTCGGCCTCTGCCTCTTCGAGGACGACGTAGCGCACGGCGTAGGCAGCGAGCCCGCTGACCTCGTCCCCTCCTCTACCCGAGACGAGCCCCGCCACAAGGCGGTCGATCTCGGCCCAGTCGGATGCCGGCGGTGCCACCTCCGCGTCGCCGAGGGTTGGGCCCGTGCCGTTGACCAAGGCGTAGTCGACACGGGCTTCGTCTTGCGGTCGAAGGAGCAGGGTGCGCGGCGCCTCGGGGCCGATGGCCTCGGCGATGACGAAGGGAGGCAACACGACCGGGTCCCCGCGTCGCACAGGATCGCCCGCGCCCGGAAGCCACCACAGGAGAGCGACCACGGGCGTCAAGAGCGCGAGAATCGTCGTCACTCCAGCGACAGGCTGCCGCCACGTGAAGGCACTCTGCGCCATGCTCACACGCAACCCGTCAGCAGCACGGGCAGCGGCGAGGATCAGCGCGGCACCCATCACGGCGGTTGCGAGGCCCATCCACACGGTGAGGGGCTCCTCCGCGCTGGGAGGTTGCACCGGTAGGCGAGTGACCACGATCGCGAGCGCAAGGGCCACCAAGGCCACTCCCCACGCGACCAGGACAACACGCCTGGTGTCCGGGCGCAGGACAGCGAGAAGTGCCGCGACGAGGATGCCGGCCATGACCCAGGCGGGTGGGGTGCCGGGGCCTCCCGGATCGAGGAGCAGCAGGGATGGCGACCCGACAGCGTCGACCCCGGGCATGACACCGAGATCGGTGAAGAGAAGCCAGGGGTTGGCCAGCAGCCGGAGAGACCAGGGCAGGAGGAGGAGCAACGGCACCACGACGAGGCCCACGGATCGCAGGACGAGGTCGCGGCCGAGCCGCCCCGACAGCCCCGCGGCCACCAGCCCCGCGATAACCGCGATGACGAGCCACACCCACACCGAGGGCGCGCACGCCACGACGACGGCGGCAAGCAGCGCGGCGCCCCAGAGGGTGCGGCCCGTCGCGGGTGCGAGTGCGGGTGCGAGCCCGAGGCAACGGATGACGACGCGGGCCAAGGGCGGCAGCAGGACGATGGCGATCATCACCCCGAGGCGACCATTGGCCAAAGCCCCGGTCATCGCCGGGAGCAGCGCATAAGCGACGGCGGCCCAGGCGCGAGGTCCACGTGCGCCGATGACATCGCGTAGTGACCACCACGCGCTGAGCCCTGCGGCTGGCACCGCGAGGAAGAGGACGAGGCCGACCATGAGCCCGGCCTTGCCCAGGACGACGGTCGCCAGGGCGGCGAGCAGGGCGGTGAGCGGGGCCGCGGGCACGGTCGAGCCAGGGCCGACGTCATGCCAGGTATCGGTGTAGGCGGCCCAGAGGTCACCCGCACCCTCGGGGCTCGGCAGGAGAGCGCCTCCGAAGAGGACGCCATCGCCCCACCAAAGCGAGCGACCGGCGACGGCCGCGGCGACGAGCAAGACCAGCCCGATCACCACCGCGGGTCGCGAGAGGGCGCGGCGTACGAATCCGTCGGCGGGGTCCTCGAAGATGTCCGCGTCGTCGGAGACCGGCCCGGACTCCAGTGCGCCGACGGACGAAGGGCCACCGGCGCGCCCCGCCGCCACGATGCCGCCGAGTGCCTCGATGGCGGCGCGCGCCTGCGACCAGGCACCCGGTCGCAGGTCATGCACCGCCTCGCGCGAACTCAGGGTCGAGGTCGCCGCCACGCGCCGCCGAGACGACATGACGCGCCCCGGATGGGCCAGGAGTGCCCCGATCGACGCGAGCTCATCGCCCGCGCGACGCAGATCCTTGCCCAGGAGATACAGGAGTGAGCGCAGGAGCGAGCCGAAGGCGAGTCGCATCGCGGTGAAGGGAAGGCGCCATCCCGGCGCCTGGCCCAGAAGCACGAGCAGGGCCGAGCGACGGTCGAGACGATGCCCCCGACCCGGGAGCGAGGACCCCTCGCGCCTTCCGTGATACGAGGCCTCGCGATGGTGGACAACGGCGTCGGGGACAACCCGCACCTCGTGGCCAGCGCGCCAAGCCCGCCAGCACAGATCCAGGTCATCGCGGTAGAGCGGGAGCTGCGGGTCGAAACCTCCGAGGGAGTCCCAGACGTCGCGGCGGATGAGCATCCCGGCCGAGCCGACCGCATGCACCTCGCTGCGCTCGTCATGCTGGCCCTGGTCATGCTCGCGGCGCTCCAGCCCGGTCACGCGTCGGCCGGCTCCGGTGACGCTGAAGCCGACCTCGAGGAGGAGGCGACGGTCGTGCCAGCCGAGGGCCTTGGGGCCGAGGATCGCCGTCCGCGGGTGGGCTTCGGCCGCGGCGAGCAGTCGCTCCAGGCAGGTGGGCGCGGGAGCCGAGTCGTCATGAAGAAGCCAGACCCACTCGGTGGTCTCGACGTCGAAGGCCTCGTCGGTATCAGATCTCAGCACCCCGGATGCCAGGCCGGCATCGACGGCAGCACCGAATCCTCCCTCGGCACCCTTGCCATCTATACCTTTGCCATCAAGCAGAACGACGCGGTCGTATCCCAGGGACTCGGTGAGGATCCGGGCACTCGCATCAGTCGAGGCGACGTCAACACCTACAACAGAATCAGGGTGACGCGTCTGCCCGCCGAGGACCGTGAGGACCGCGGGGAGCCAGACCGCGCCATCACGAGCGACGATGACGGCCGTGACGCGGTGGCGTCCGCTCAGACCGCCTGCTTCTTCAGCCGGCGCCGCTCGCGCTCGGACAGGCCACCCCAGATGCCGAAGCGCTCGTCATTGGCAAGGGCGTACTCAAGGCACTCACCACGCACCTCGCAGGACAGGCACACGCGCTTGGCCTCGCGCGTGCTTCCGCCCTTCTCCGGGAAGAACGCCTCGGGATCGGTCTGGGCGCACAGGGCGCGCTCCTGCCACTCCATGGCCTCGTCAGCCCCCGCGGTGGTCAATGGCAGCAGCACGGGATCTCCCACTGCCGACCTCCCTCCTGAGGCGCAGGTTGGCCCTGCGTCCGTAAATGACACCGGTGTCATTACATAGGTCATGGGGCCGCTCGTCAAGCCCGTGAGCCCACAAGCCCCTCCGTGGAGCCCCCGGGGGGCTCGGGGGGGCCGTATCCGGTGGTGCGCTCGCGGGGGATCCGGCCGGCGGAGCGGATCAGCGAGCGGAGGTCCTCGACCGTCTTGGCGGACCCGTGCTCGGACCCCGCCATGCGGCTGATGGTCTCCTCCATCAGGGTGCCGCCGAGGTCATCGACACCGCCGGCGAGCATGACCCGGCAGCCGTCGTCGCCGAGCTTGACCCAGGAGCACTGGATGTGGTCGACGGCCCCGTGCAGCATGATGCGCGCCATCGCATGGACGGCTCGGTTGTCGCGCGCCGTCGGGCCGGGACGTGCCACACCGGCGAGGTACAGCGGCGCACTGTGATGCACGAAGGGCAGCGGCACGAACTCCGTGAATCCACCCGTGCGCTCCTGGATACCGCGCAGTGTGCGCAGGTGGTCGACCCAGTGTCGGGGCTCGTCGACATGGCCGTACATCATCGTCGCCGTCGTGGGCAGTCCGATCTCGTGCGCGGTCGTCACCACCTCGATCCAGGTGGCCGCCGGCAGCTTGCCCTTGGTGAGGATCCACCGCACGTCGTCGGCGAGGATCTCGGCGGCGGTGCCGGGCAGCGAGTCAACACCCGCCTCACGCGCAGCGATGAGCCATTCACGCACGGGCATCCCCGTGCGTGACGCACCGTTGACCACTTCCATCGGGCTGAAGGCATGGAGGTGGATTCCCGGGGCCTCCGCCTTCACCGTGCGCGCGAGGTCGAAGTACGCCGTGCCGGGCAGATCCGGGTGGATTCCGCCCTGCATGCAGACCTCGGTGGCACCGGCATCGACCGCCTCCCGCACGCGGCCGGCGACCTCCTCCAGTGAGAGCGTGAAGGCGTCCACGTCGGAGGCGCGCTGGGCGAAGGCGCAGAAGCGGCACCCGGTGTAGCAGACGTTGGTGAAGTTGATGTTGCGGTTGACGACGTAGGTCACCTCATCACCCACCACCTGACGGCGCAGGTCGTCGGCAAGCACGGCGATCGCCTCGAGCGCCTCACCCGTGGCCGACATGAGTGCGACCGCATCATCGGCGTGGTCGGGGTGGGTGAGCCGGGCGGGATCGGAGTGGGCGATGTCCAGGGCACGGCGTACGTCGGCAGGAAGGCGCGGCGCTGCAGCCCCCACCTGGCGCGCACGCTCGGAGACCTCCTCCCAGTCGCCGTAGACATCGGAGAAGTCAGCGCGACGATCGGCACCGCGGCCCGTGACATCGATGTCGATGTGGAGGTCCACGCGTCCGCCCGCGGCGCGCGAGGCGAAGTCGGCGTAGCCCCCCGAGTCCGCGTCCGGCTCCTGCCATGGCAGACCCGTCGGCCGCGCGGGCTGGACGAGGAGCCCCTGGCTGTCGGCAAGGGCCTCGACATGCGCCTTGACGCGCGGGTCGATCCACTCCCCCGCCAGCACGTAGCGCGGATGAGCGGTGAGCCGCGGACGCAGATCGAACCCTGCGGCGGCGGTGCTCACGCGCAGTGCCTCCAGATGCGGCCAGGGACGCTCGGGATTGACGTGATCGGGAGTCACGGGGCTCACACCACCCCAGTCGTCGACTCCAGCACGTAGGAGCGGAACCAGATCGTCGGAGAGGTTGGGCGGGGCCTGCAGCCGCACCCCGGGCCCGAGGATGATCCGGGCCGTCGCGAGCGTCGCGAGGTAGGTCTGCTCGTCCAGGTCGGGCTCACCGCGCATCGCGGTGTCGTCCTTGGCCCGGAAGTTCTGGACGATGACCTCCTGCACGTGACGATGCCGCCGGTGCACCGCACGAATGGCGAAGAGCGCATCGACACGCTCGTCGTCCGTCTCGCCGATGCCGACGAGGATGCCCGTGGTGAAGGGAATGGCCAGGCGTCCCGCGTCCTCGAGCACCTGCAGTCGCACCCGCGGCTCCTTGTCGGGACTGCCGAAGTGCGGGGCTCCGGGCGTGGACCAAAGCCGCTCGGAGGTCGTCTCGAGCATCATGCCCATGCTGGGAGCGACGGGCCGCAGGCGCCGCATCTCCTCCCAGGACATGACACCGGGATTCAGGTGCGGCAGCAGCCCGGTCTCCTCGAGGACCAGGATGGCCATCGCGCGCACATAGGCGAGCGTGTCGGCGTACCCCGCCTCGTCGAGCCAGGCACGGGCTGCAGGCCAGCGCTCCTCCGGCCGGTCGCCGAGGGTGAAGAGTGCCTCCCCGCAGCCGAGCTCGGCCCCGCGTCGAGCGATCTCGAGGACCTCATCGGGTGCGAGATAGGGCGCCGGAAGCCGGTGCGGCACCGTCGCGAAGGTGCAGTAGTGACATCGGTCGCGGCACAGGCGCGTGAGAGGGATGAAGACCTTGGGCGAGTAGGTGATGACGCCCGGGAGGCCCGCCTCATCAAGTCCCCGGTCACGCAGCGCACTGGCAACGTCCAGCAGGTCCTCGAGGGCGTCACCGCGGGCGCCGAGCAGCCAGGTGGCCTCGTCAGGGGCGAGGGTGACTCCCTTGCGGGCGCGGGCCAGCGCCCGGACGACCCCCGACGGCGTGGACGGCACCGTGACACCCTATGTCCATGCCGCCACCTCCGACACCGCTGCGCCGCATCACCGTGCTCGCCGGGGGGATCGGCGGAGCACGCTTCCTGCGCGGGCTCCTCGCAGCGGGCGAAGGCGCCGAGGTGACCGTCATCGGCAACACCGGTGATGACATCTGGATCCACGGCCTGCGCGTGTGCCCCGACCTCGACACGGTGATGTACACCCTCGGCGGCGGGATCTCCGAGGAGCGCGGGTGGGGTCGTGAAGCAGAGACCTTCACCGTCAAGGAGGAGCTGGCCGCCTACGGCCTCGAGCCGTCGTGGTTCGGCCTCGGCGATCGCGACATTGCCACGCACCTCGTGCGCACGCAGATGCTCAACGCCGGCTATCCGCTGTCGGCCATCACCGAGGCCCTCTGCGAGCGATGGCAGCCGGGGGTGCGCCTACTGCCCATGACCGACGAACGCGCGGAGACGCATGTCGTCGTGGATGATCCCGACGGCGGTGTCGACGATTCGGGAGCCCCCGCGCGCCGCGCTATCCACTTCCAGGAGTGGTGGGTGCGCTACCGGGCCGCACTGCCCGCGCATTCCATCGTGCTCGTCGGCGCTGATGAGGCCAAGCCCGGCCCGGGTGTGGTGGAGGCGATCGAGTCCGCGGACGTCGTGGTGCTCCCACCGTCCAATCCCGTGGTGTCCGTGGGCACGATCCTGCGCGTGCCCGGCATCCGCGAGGCCCTGCAGCGCACGAGTGCTCCCGTCGTGGGGGTGGCACCGATCGTCGGTGGCCGCCCGGTGCGTGGCATGGCGGATGCCTGCCTCGCTGCCATCGGCGTGGAGACAGACGCCGCGGCAGTTGCCCGCCACTACGGACCCCGTCGGGCGCTCGTTCCCGCTGGGGCTGCCGCCGACGGCATCCTCGACGGCTGGCTCGTCGACACAGCAGATGCCGCCTCCGTGCCCGGAGTGCAGTCCCTCGGCATCGCCTGCGAATCGCGGCCCCTGCTCATGACCGACCTCGACGCCACGACGGACATCGCCCGCGCGGCACTCGAGATGGCCTCGCGGCTGCGGCAGCAGGCATGACACTCCAAGCCATCGGCGTGGCCGGGATCGGTGAGATCCGCGCGGGGGACGACCTCGCGGCCGTGATCGCTCAGCAACTCCCGGGGACACCGTGGCCTGACGGCACGACAGGCCTTGCCGACGGCGACATCGTCGTCGTGACCAGCAAGATCGTGAGCAAGTCCGAGGGCCGGACCGTGCCCGAGTCGGAGCGCGATGCGGCACTCGACGCCGAGACGGTGACGGTGGTCGCCACCAAGGAGACACCGCGGGGCATCACCCGGATCGTGCGCACGCACCACGGGCTCGTGCTCGCGGCGGCCGGTATCGACGCGAGCAACGCGCCTGCCGGGACTGTGCTCCTCCTCCCCCGCGATCCTGATGCGTCCGCGCGAGCCCTGCGTGCGCGCCTGCACGAGCTGACCGGCGTCTCGCTCGGCGTCATCGTCACCGACACCCTCGGGCGTCCCTGGCGGGACGGTCTCACCGATTGCGCCATCGGCGTCGCCGGCGTCGCCGTGCTCGACGATCTGCGCGGCCTTCCCGACGCACAGGGACGCCCGATGGAGGCGACCGTGATCGCCGTCGCCGATGAGGTCGCCTCGGCTGCCGACCTGGTCAAGGGCAAGTCCGGCGGGGTCCCCGTCGCCCTTGTCCGCGGTCTCGCACACCGCGTGACCGCCGAGGACGGTCCCGGTGCGGTCTCCGGCGTGCGCCCACTCGAGGAGGACCTCTTCCCCCTGGGCACGGTGGAGGCTCGCCGCGAGGGTGCGCGCGAGGCGGTCGCATCCCGACGTACCGTCCGGCACTTCACGGACGAGTCCGTTGACGACGCGGTGCTCACGCGGGCGATCGCCGCAGCCATCACCGCCCCGGCCCCGCATCACACGACTCCCTGGCGCTTCGTCCTCCTCGACGAGCAGCGTGAGGCGCTGCTGTCGGCCATGCGCGAGAGATGGCGTGCTGATCTCGAAGCCGACGGCTTCGATGCCGAGGCGATCGATCGGCGCGTGTCTCGAGGCGACATCCTCTGGCGGGCCCCCGCGGTCGTGCTGCCCTTCCTCGACCTCGCCGAGGGTCCGCACGCCTATCCCGACGACCGGC
>CAZLNF010000009.1:0-22597 GCA_964560885.1 uncultured Actinomyces sp.
ACGACATCCGCCGCCTCCTCGTCTACGGCGACTACACCGCCGGCGGCATGATGACCACCGAGCCGGTCATCCTCACCGCTGACGCCACGGTGGCCGAGGCCCTCGCTCGGGTGCGCAGCCCAGAGCTCTCACCCTCGCTGGCCGCGCAGGTCTACGTCACCCGCGCTCCCACGGACACGCCCACGGGCAGATACCTCGGGACGTGCCACTTCCAGCGCATGCTGCGCGAGCCACCCGCTGCCCTCGTCTCGGGGATCCTCGACACGACCCTCGAGCCGATCGCGCCGGAGACAGATGTCGCCACCGTCGCCCGCTACTTCGCGACGTACAACCTCGTCTCCCTGCCGGTCGTCGACGCCAATGACCACCTCCTGGGTGCCGTGACCGTCGATGACCTCATCGATCACATGCTTCCCGAAGACTGGCGCGACACGGGGAGTTCACCATGAGCCCATCGCGTCGCCGTCCGGAGCTCCGGATGGACCAGCCTCTCGATCGCGGCCGACTGCGCGGGCCGTCGTACGACCCCGAGCAGTGGGGACGACTCTCGGAGCGCATCGCGCGCTTCATCGGCTCCTGGCGGTTCATCGCCTGGATGACCGTGGTCATCGTGTCGTGGTTGCTGTGGAACATCTTCGCGCCCGACAACCTCAAGCCGGACCCCTATCCCTTCATCTTCCTCACCCTGCTGCTGTCCCTCCAGGCCTCCTACGCCGCTCCCCTCATCCTGCTCGCGCAGAACAGGCAGGCCGATCGAGACAAGGTGCAGTACCTCGAGGATCGCGAGCTCACGGACCGTCTCGTGGCCGACACCGAGTACCTCGCCCGCGAGATCGCCTCGCTTCGCCTTGCCCTGGGCGAGGTCGCGACGAGGGACTACCTGCGCGCAGAGCTTCGCGACCTGGCTGACGAGATCGCCGATCGACTGACAGAGGATCAGCGTTCGCGCCCCGAGGGTGACGGGCCTAGCATCACTCCATGACGTCCATCGATCGGTCCCTGGTCGACGCTGCCCTCGCACGTGTCGAGGACCCCGAGATTCACCGCCCCATCACCGAGTTGGGCATGGTGAAGTCGGTCGATATCGACGGCGACCGGGTGAAGGTGGCGATCTACCTCACCGTCTCGGGCTGTCCCATGCGCGACACCATCACCCAGCGGGTGACTCTGTCCGTGGGGTCCGTCCCCGGGGTCCGCCACGTCGATGTCGAACTCGATGTCATGAACGACGACCAGCGTGCCCAGCTGCGACGCACACTCCGGGGCGGCCAGGAGGAGAAGTCCATCCCGTTCGCCGATCCCGCATCCCGCACCCACGTCTTCGCCATCACCTCGGGCAAGGGGGGCGTGGGCAAGTCCTCCGTCACCGCCAACCTCGGCGTGGCCATGGCGGCGCAAGGATTCACCGTCGGCATCGTCGATGCCGACATCTACGGCCACTCGATCCCCGGGCTCCTTGGGATGACGACCCCGCCCACGATGGTCGAGGGCATGATCATGCCGCCAGAGGCGTACGGAGTCAGGGCGATCTCCATCCTGCCGTTCAAGCCGGGCGGCAGCGCCGAGCCGGTGGCCTTCCGCGGACCCATGCTTCACAGGGCCCTGCAGCAGTTCCTCGCGGATGTCTGGTGGGGTGACCTCGATGTGCTGCTGCTCGACCTTCCCCCCGGCACCGGCGACATCGCGATCTCCACGGCGCAGCTCCTCCCGGGCTCACAGGTCGTCGTGGTCACGACGCCTCAGCAGGCCGCGGCGGAGGTGGCCGTGCGCGCCGGCATGCTCGCCGGCCAAACGCACCAGAAGGTCGTCGGGGTCATCGAGAACATGAGCGGATTCCCCTGCCCGCACTGCGGTGAGCCCATCGATCTCTTCGGCATCGGCGGGGGTGCCCGCGTCGCGGAGCAATTGAGCAGTGGCCTGAGCACTCAGGTGCCGCTGCTGGGCCGGATCCCCTTCGACGTCCGCCTTCGCGAGGGCGGTGACCTGGGTGCTCCCCTCGTGCTCACTGACCCGTCATCGCCCGCGGCCGCATCGCTCATCGAGCTCGCCACGTCTCTCGCTCGCAAGCCACGTGGACTCACCGGCGTACCGCTGACGATCTCGCCGGCCGGGCGCTAGGCAATCCCGCTTCTCAGGTCGCGTCGGGATCGAACTTCGCCGGCGCTTGTCCCGAGTTGCCCGTCGACGACGAGCCCGACGCACGCTTGCGCGTGTCACCCGCGTCGTCGTCATCGAAGATGCCGGCCACCATGCGCTTGGGGTGGAGATCCTGGAGATCGCGCAGGGCGTCCTGCGCTCCCGAGAAGTCCACACCGGCAGATTCGGAGAGATCCTTGCGCGCATTGCTCGCCATCGCGCGCACATTGCGCAGCGTGCGGGCAGCATCAGCGGCCGCGCGCGGAAGTCGCTCGGGCCCGAACACCAGGAGCCCGAGCACAGCGAGGATGAGGATCTCCCCAATCCCGATGTCGAACACGTAGGTCAGAGTACGCCGCCCCGGGCCATCACGGGACCGCGGTCAGGGGACCGCGGTCAACGGTCCTCTCGGCTCGCGAGGACGACGACGGTGTCGAAGGCCCGGTCCCCTCGACGGGCCTCGACGTCGACCTCCTCACCGGGAAGACGGTCGCGGATGGCGACCACGAGCTCATCGGCATCGGCCACAGCGCGGCCGGCGAGCGCGAGGATGACATCACCGGGGCGCAGGCCAGCAGCTTGCGCAGGGCCATCCGGGGTGACGGTGTCGATCAAGGCCCCGGGTCCACCGAAGGACGTGTCGAGCGTGACCCCCATGATGGGCGTGCGCGAAGAGCCGGTGGCGATGATCTCCTCCGCGATGCGCACCACGGCACGCGTCGGTATCGCGAAGCCGAGCCCGATGCTCCCGGCCCCGGATCCGCGGGCGAGCGTCGCCATGGACGAGGCCATGCCGATGAAGCGGCCCTTGCCGTCGACCACCGGTCCGCCGGAGTTGCCCGGGTTGATCGGCGCATCGGTCTGGATGGCACTGATGTAGGAAGTCTCATCGGCCTCGCCGACAGTGACCGGGCGGTCGATCGAGCTCACGATTCCCGTCGTCACCGTGAAGTCGTAGCCCAGGGGCGCGCCCATGACCAGGACGGAGTCCCCGACCGCCGCGGCCGACTCGCTCGGAGGAAGCGGCGCGAGCGACTTGTCGTCGACACGGAGCACGGCGATGTCGTAGCTGACGTTGCGCCCGATGATCTCGGCGCTGAGACGCTGACCGGTACTGAGCACCACCTCGACGGTGCCGTCGTTGACGACCGCCGCATCGATGACGTGATTGTTCGTGACGAGGTAGCCGTCATCGCGCAGCACGAACCCAGATCCCGAGCCCGACTCCGCACCCGCATCCACGACCACGGAGACCACGGAGGGCAGCGTCGCCCGCACCACGCCAGCGATGGTCTCGGGACCGCTCAACTCCGGCTCGCGGTCGACACCGGCAGCCGCGGGCGAGCGCTCCATCGGGCCGCGGTCGGCCAGGGAGGCCACGCTCAGCCCCAGTGCCCCTCCGAGGAGGCCCAGGACCACGGCAGCGACGAGGCCCACCACCCCCAGGAGGGCGATCTGCGCCACGCTCAGGCGGGCAAGCCGTGGTCCCGACACGTCTCGATGCTCCCACCCCCGACCCGCCGGGCCGTAGGCTGCCCACGTGACCGATGCCACCCTGCCCCCGAGCCCTCTCATCTGGGCCTACGTCGATGACTGGGCCGAGGAGCCACCCGAGTTGGCCGAGGCACGACGCAGGGCCCAGGACATGGGCGCCCCCGTGCCGAGCAAGGCCGTGGGGGCACTCCTGCGTTCCCTGGTCGCCGCCGTTCGGGCGCACGGCGTCGTCGAGGTGGGTTCGGGCACCGGAGTGACCGGGGGCTGGATCCTCGATGGACTGCCCAGCGCGGGCACGCTCACCACGGTCGATCCCGACTCCGCGCTGCAGACCGCCGCACGCGACACGTTCGCGCGCATGGGAGTGAGCCATACGCGGGTGCGCACCATTGCGGGGTCACCGCGCGAAGTCCTTCCCCGCCTCACCGATGCTGCCTACGACGTCGTGGTCATCGGACCGGGCACCGACACCGAGGGCGAGGAGGGGCACCTCCTCCTCAACGAAGCGCATCGCCTGCTCAGCCCAGGCGGAAGCCTGGTCATCACTCCGGTCTTCGGATCGGACGGCTTGCTCTCGAGTCGGCACGACATGGTGCAGCATCTGCGCGACGATCCGGAGTGGGCAGCGACGATCATGACGGTCGGCGAGGGGGTGGTGCTGGCCGCGCACCGCGACCACGCTCAGCCCCTGCCGGACTGAGCCCGCCCCCGGGCATGACAAGGGCCCCCGCTCCACCAGGAGCAGGGGCCCTTGTAACGACTTACGAGGGGATAGCGGCGATCAGCTTGTCCCCGAGTTCCTTGACCTCGGTAGCGTTCAACTCGACCACGAGGCGACCACCGCCTTCGAGCGGCACGCGCATGACGTAGCCACGGCCCTCCTTGGTGACCTCCATGGGACCGTCACCGGTCCTCGGCTTCATGGCAGCCATGGTGTCCCCTTCCGTGGGAGCGGAAGTCACCATTATCCCCTATCGGGCGAATCCCCCGACGACCGGGTCATGCTGCTTCGTGCATGACATCCAACGAGGTGATCGTCGGTGACGCCCATCGCCTGGAGCGCGGCGTAGGCGGAGGTGGGCCCGATGAAGCGCCAGCCGCGATGGCGAAGCCGCTGCGTGAGCAAAATCGACTCCCCTGTCTGCGTGGGCACGTCCGACATCGCTCTCGGGGGAGGGCGCTTGACCTTGCACGACCAGACGAGAGCGTCAAGGACCCCTTGTCCCTCCTCCTCCTGCCATCGGCGCAACACCCGTGCATTGCCGACGACAGCCTCCACCTTGCCGCGGTGGCGGATGAGACGCGGGTCGGTGGCAAGTCGCTCGACGTCCGACTCGTCGAAAGCAGCAACCCTGCCAACATCGAAGCCGGCGAAGGCCTCCCGGAAGTGCGCGCGGCGGCGGAGGATCGTGAGCCACGAGAGTCCTGCCTGGAAGCCCTCCAGGGAAAGTCGTTCGAAGATCGCGCTGTCGCCGTGGACCGGGCGACCCCACTCATCGTCGTGATACGCGCGATAGTCGGCGGGCGAATCCCCCCAGGGGCACCGAGGCAGCCCGTCGTCTCCGACGACGGGGCCGGTCACGTGGCCGGTGGGCCGTCGTCAGGCTGCCCGGCGCGCAGACGCTCGATCTCCGCGTCCTTGACCTGGATCTCCTGGGCAAGCCTCCCGAGGAGGTCGTCGACGTCCTCCATGCGGTAGCCGCGCGGAGCCTGGTCAAGGCGGACCTCGTCGATGTCCGCCGCACTGAGCGAGCCGACGGGGACGTCGGCGGCGAAGTCGGTCGGTGTCGAGGCGTCCGCGGGGATCTCCTCGAGGCCATCGCGCCAGCGACCTGAGATGAGGAGCGCGGCACCGGCAATCACCGCCACGCCCACCACGAGGAAGAGCAAACCCATCACGCCTCCGGCCATGGCTCCATCCTTACCTGCCCCGAACCTCGCCCGCACGGGGACCTCACATCTGCGGCTCAGGATGACGGTGAGCGGGCAGACCGCAGGCGAGACACGCCTGGGCCGCCGGCTCACGGGATGGAGGAAACGAGATGACGAAGCCCAGAATCGCCGCCCTCGTCGCGGCGGCCACGCTTGGAGCGGCGGCATTGACCGGCGCAGCCGTTGCCCTGGCGGCAGACAGCACACCCACGCCATCCGCCAGCGAGACCGCACCGGGACGCGGCATGGACGGTCAGGGGCGTGGCGAGCACGGCCCCGGCGGTCATGGCCCGGGTGAGCACGGCCCGGGTGAGCGCGGCCCGGCTCGCCCCGGCGAGCACGGCCCCGGTGGTGACATGCTCCACGGCGAGGGTGTCGTCGAGGCACCTGACGGCACCTACGTCACGGTGCGCATGCAGCACGGCGAGGTGACGGCGGTCTCCGCGACGTCGATCACGGTGAAGAGCACTGACGGCTACTCCTCGACGTACTCCATCGCGGACACGACCGACGTCGAGCGAGATGGCGAGGACGGCAGCCCCAAGTTGGGAGACGTGGTCCATCTCCGCGCGACCGTCACGGGCGGTAGCGCCACTGCCGACGTCATCCACGCACTGTCCCCCGAGAAGGCCCAGGAGCTCGAGGAGCACCGTGCGGAAATGGATGACTGGATGGCGGAGCGCCCCGACCGGCCCGAGCGTCCGTCAAGTCCCGGGAGAGCCTGACCGATTCAGGGGTCCCCCCGGTCACGTGGGCAAGAAGCCCAGGATCGGGGGGATCGCACCCGCGCCTTGGAAGGGGTTGCTCAATTCCACGACCATGTAGAAGAGGAGACCGTAGGTGGCTCCCATAATCCCGATGAGGACCATGTTGATACCGAGGCTGGCGGGCTGGAAAGCCGCGGTCATCGCCAGGCTGACGACGCCGAGGAACACAACTACGAGAACGAGGCTCACCGCTGTGCCCGTCGGCACATCGCCAAGTCGATCGTTGGCCGCGATGAACATCTCGTCGACGGATGTGGCGAGCGGATCCCACACCGCATAGTCGCTCGCGCCGAGTGCAAGGGAGGCGCCCAGCGCGGTCGACACAGACGCCGCCGCCTGCGACTGCGCTGCGTAAGCGGCGCGTCCATCACCGCGCTCCATAAGCGGCCACTGCTCATCGACAACGATCCTGCGGTAGTCCTCGAGCGCAGCCACGATGTCATCGCGGCCAGCCTCGGCAGGAAGCTGGATTGAGCTCGCGAGGGCGCGGCTGAAGTACTGGGCCTCCAGGTGCGAGGCAGCGTCCGCACTCCGATAGTTCAGGACGAACTGACCGACCGTGAAGGCAAAGAGGAAGACGAATCCGACACTCGTCGTCTGGATGATCCGTCCGCTCAGGTAGTAGGACGCCGGCGGCCTTGGCGAGTCATCCTCATCGTCGCGCTTCGGCTCCTGGGCCCACTCGAGCAGTCGACGATGGCAGGCCCAGACGAGCAGGACACTGATGCCAGCGGTGACCACCATGGAAAGCGCCAACTGCACGACAGTGGGGGTGCTCATCGCGTAGTCGGCGTAATCCACGGCCACAGGATGACAGACGCGCCCCGGGCAAGATGACGCTCCGCGGGGGCCCCTTGCCGCCGGAGGAAGCATCTGGTTGAATACTCAACTACATAGCCGGTCCGCCGGCCCGACAGTCCCTGGAGGACCGACCATGAGCACTGACCTTGCCGCCACGACCGGCACCTGGGAGATCGACCCCACCCACTCGACCATCGGCTTCGTCGCCCGCCACGCCATGGTTGCCAAGGTGCGCGGTGGCTTCACGGACTTCACCGGCACCCTGAATCTCGATGGCGCCGACCCCGCCAAGTCCTCGGCGAGCCTCACGATCGTCGCCTCCAGTTTCAGCAGCAACAACGCCGAGCGCGATGCCCACGTGAAGTCGGCCGACTTCCTGGACGTCGACCAGTTCCCCACCATCACCTTCACGAGCACCGCGGTCACCACGAAGGGGGATGACGACTTCATCGTCACGGGAGACCTCACGATCCATGGCGTCACCAAGCCCGTCGATGTGAAGTTCGAGCTGCTGGGCACCAGCCAGGATCCGTGGGGCAACACGCGCATCGGATTCGAGGGCAAGGCCGAGATCAGCCGTAAGGAGTTCGGTCTCGTGTGGAACGTCGCCCTGGAGACCGGCGGCGTGCTCGTCGGCGACACCATCAAGCTCGAGATGGACGTCGAGGCCGTCAAGAAGTAGTCCGCTACGGCCGACCCCGGCCGTCCGATAGCGTCGCGCCATGACGATGTCGGCGGCCGGGGTCGGCCTTGCTACGTGGTGGTCGGGGGGCATCCTCGACGTCTGGTACCCCCTGCCTGCCCTGGGGTCGGACGCAGCTCCGGTGCCGGGCCTGGATGCGGCGGCGCGCCCCGATGACGTGCGCGGGGTGGAGATCCGACCCGTGCGGACGCTGATCGACGATCTCCAGGCTCCCCCGGCAGATATCGCCGACGCCTATCTCCGGCTTCATCTGCTCTCCCATCGCCTCGTGCAGCCGCGCACGATCAACCTCGACGGCATCTTCGGAATCCTGCCTAATGTCGCGTGGACCACTCGCGGACCCGTGGCGGTCGAGGAACTCACGGCAGCGCGCTTGCGCGCCCGCACGCACGGCGAGCACCTCGTGGTCCTCGGCGTGGATCGCTTCCCGCGGATGATCGACTACGTCGTCCCCTCGGGTGTGCGCATTGCCGACGCCGATCGTGTGCGCCTGGGTGCTCATCTCGCCGAAGGCACCGTCGTCATGCACGAGGGCTTCGTCAACTTCAATGCCGGCACCCTCGGCACGTCGATGGTCGAGGGCCGGATATCCGCGGGTGTCGTCGTGGGCGATGGCTCCGATATCGGCGGGGGTGCCTCGATCATGGGCACGCTGTCCGGAGGCGGCCAGGAGGTCATCAGCGTTGGCGCCGGATGCCTCATCGGTGCGAATGCCGGCATCGGCATCAGTCTGGGCGATGGATGCATCGTCGAAGCAGGGACCTACGTCACGGCGGGGGCGCGTGTGACGCTGCCGGACGGCGAGGTCGTCAAGGCGCGCGACCTCTCCGGGGTCGCCCACATGCTCTTCCGGCGCAACTCCACCACCGGCGCGCTGGAGGCGCTGCCGCGCAGCGGCACCTGGGGCGGCCTCAACGCCGCACTGCACGCCACCGACTAGCGGGCGCGCAAGTTCCTACGCGGAGCGCACCTCGATGGGCACGTAGTCGCGGAGAGGCTCCCCGACGTACACCTGCCGGGGGCGGCCGATCTTCGTCTCGGGGTCGTTGATCATCTCGCGCCACTGGGCGATCCAGCCCGGCAGTCGGCCCAGCGCGAAGAGGACCGTGAACATCCGTGTGGGGAAGCCCATGGCCTTGTAGATCAGGCCGGTGTAGAAGTCGACGTTGGGATAAAGCCGCCGGGAGACGAAGAAGTCATCGGCGAGTGCGACTTCCTCGAGGCGTAGCGCGATGTCGAGGAGCGGATCCTTGACGTCCATGGCCGCGAAGACGTCGTAGGCCGCCTTCTTGACGATGGCGGCCCGAGGGTCGTAGTTCTTGTAGACGCGATGACCGAAGCCCATGAGCTTGACGCCGTCCTGGCGGTCCTTGACCTGGCGGATGAAGGTGTTGACACCCCCACCGGATGCGTGGATTCCCTCCAGCATTTCGAGCACCGCCTGATTGGCGCCGCCGTCCAGCGGGCCGCAGAGCGCGTTGACGCCCCCGGCCACCGACGCAACGAGATTCGCGTGCGAGGAGCCCACCAGGCGCACCGTCGAGGTGGAGCAGTTCTGCTCGTGATCGGCGTGCAGGAGCAGCAGCATGTTGAGAGTGCGCGAGACGACCGGGTCCACCTCGTAGGGCTCCGCAGGCACTCCGAAGGTCATGCGCAGGAAGTTGTCGATGAAGCCCAGGGAGTTATCGGGATACATGAAGGGCTGGCCGACGGACTTCTTGTAGGCGTACGCCGCAAGCGTGGGGACCTTGGCGAGCAGGCGGATGGTGCTGATCTCGACCTGCTCGGGATCGAAGGGGTCCAGTGCATCCTGGTAGAACGTCGAGAGCGCCGAGACGGCGGAGGACAGGACCGGCATCGGATGCGCATCCCGGGGGAAACCGTCGAAGAACGCGCGCAGCTCCTCGTGAAGCATCGTGTGACGCTTGATCCTGAGCTTGAAGTCGCCGAGCTCGTCCACGGTGGGGAGGTATCCGTAGATGAGGAGGTAGGCGACCTCGAGGTAGGAGGAGTGCTCGGCAAGTTGCTCGATCGGGTAGCCCCGGTAGCGCAGGATGCCCTTGTCGCCGTCGATGTAGGTGATGGCGGACGAGCACGCGGCCGTGTTGACGAAGCCGTGGTCCAAGGTCACGTCGCCCGTCGTCGAGAGCAGGGCGCTGATGTCGAGTCCGGATTCCCCGATGGTCGAGGGGACGCGGGCGAGGGGGAGCTCGCCGCCCGGATAGTTCAGGACCACGTCGGTCACGCGGGTACCTCCCGTGCCTGCGGATCCCTCGTGGGGATCGGTTGTCGGCGCTGATGGCCGCCCCACCGTATCCCGGGGGTCCCCCGACACGGTCCGCGGGTGGCTCAGGCGGAGAGCCGCTGGGCAGCGCCGGCGATGACGTCGTCCGGGGCCGTGAGGGCGAGCCGCACGTGGCGAGCCCCGCGCTCGCCGTAGAAGTCGCCGGGAGCCACCAGGATCCCCAACTCGGCCAGGGCCGCGGCCGTCTCCCAGCAGTCCTCGTCGCGTGTCGCCCAGAGGTAGAGGCCCGCCTCGCTGTGGTCGATACGGAAGCCCGCAGCCTCCAGCGCAGGACGCAGGACCTCCCGGCGCCCGAGGTAGCGGAGTCGCTGTTCCTCGACATGGACATCGTCGTTCCACGCCGTCTCGGCGGCACGCTGCACAGGAAGCGGGGTCATGAGCCCTAGGTGCTTGCGGATCTCAAGGAGGCGCGCGACCACAGCGGGGTCCCCTGCCAGCGCGCCGTAGCGGTAGCCGGCCATGTTGGAACGCTTGGACAGCGAGTGCAGGGCGAGTACGCCGGACACGTCACCCTCGGTGACCTCGGTCGACAGGGCTGACACAGGTCGCGCATCCCATCCGAACTCCAGGTAGCACTCGTCCGAGGCGATGAGTGCGCCGTGCTCCCGGGCCGCGTCGATCATGCTCCGGATCTGCGAAGACGACATGACCCGCCCCGTGGGATTGCCGGGAGTGTTGATCCACACGAGCTTGGCTCCACGTGCAGCGGCCGGATCATCCGATGCCACGACATCGCAGCCCGCCACGAGTGCGCCGACGACGTACGTCGGGTAGGCCACTTCGGGGACGACGACGCGGTCACCGGCACTGAGGCCGAGCAGCATGGGGAGCAGGGCCACGAGTTCCTTGGACCCGATCGACGGGATGATGCCGACGCCGTCCTCCGCGACGCCGGCGCGCCGCGCCAGCCACGCGCCGAAGGCGGAGTTGGTGGCCTGAGCGCCCGCGACCGTGGGATACCCCGGTGAATCCGATGCCTCGGCAAGTGCCGTCCGCACGATGTCAGGGGTGGGATCGATCGGGCTACCGATCGAGAGGTCCGCCGCCTGCGGGTGCTCGCGCACCTTCGCGGCCAGGGGGGCGAGACGATCCCAGGGGAAGTCGGGCAGGCTCGACAGCCGGTTCAGCTCTCCGGCTCCTTGCGCGGCACGGAGGCAAGCAGAGCAGCGTCGAACTCCTGAGCACCGAGCTTGGCGGCGCCACCGGGCGAGCCAAGGTCGGCGAAGAACTCGGCGTTGGCCGCGGTGTAGTCCGACCACTCCTCGGGGACGTCGTCCTCGTAGTAGATGGCCTCGACGGGGCAGACCGGCTCGCAGGCACCGCAGTCGACGCACTCGTCGGGCTGGATGTAGAGCATGCGATCGCCCTCGTAGATGCAGTCGACGGGGCATTCCTCGATGCAGGACTTGTCTTTGACGTCCACGCACGCCAAGGTGATGACGTAGGTCACCGCACGGCCTTTCGCGCTCTGGCGACGTCCGCGCGCCGCTCACCTCGGGCCGGTCGGCTGACCGGCCGGGCGCCTAAGCCCAACAGGACGGCTACGCCGACCGGCCGGGCCAGGCCGCGTGAGCGGACCTTGACGCCAGCCACACCGTATCGCCCACCCACCACGGCGCGGTCGCCGACGTCCCGCGGATGGGACCACGGACGGCCGCCGCAGCCCCCCCTGCCGGCTCCTCCACGGGAGCCGTCGGCTCGGCTGTGGGATCGACCGTGGGCGTAGGAGACGGGTCGCCCCCCTCCTCGTCCTTGTCCTTGTCCTTGTCCGGCTTCGCACCGCACACCACCTGAGGAGCGGGGCTGTAGGAGGTGGTGAAGGTCTCGCGCAGGACTTCGACATCGCCCTCGTAGAACACCCGGTCCACATCGATCGTGAAGCCTGGTCCGCCCGTCTGAGCGGAGCATTGGGGTGACTCGTTGTAGATCTTCTTATTGGAGGTGACTCCGTAGCGCTCGCCCACCTCGGCGTCGATCTTGGTGTACCTCTTCGTGCTGTACATCCGCACCGTCATCGATGTCTCATCGGACTCAGCGGTGATGAAGACGCCGTACGGCGTGTCATTGCGGAACTTCATGTCGAAGCCATCCCACGCGATGGTGGCTTCGAGGCCGGGGACGTAGCGGGAGATGTAGACCGAGTGGGCCTGCACCTCCACCGGCTCGAGGCCTGCATAGAAAGCTGCGGACCAGACCGTGGTGGTCGCCGCGGAGAGTCCGCCGCCGAGAGCCTGGCGGAAGATGCCGCCGGGCCCGATGACCCAACCCTCCATGTAGCCGTTCTCAGGATCACGATTCTCGGTCGTCTTGTTCATGGAGAAGACATCGCCGGGCAGGAGAAGGGTGCCGTTGATGTACTCCGAGGCCAGAGCGAGGTTGTGGGCCATGTACTCCGCGTAGTTGACCTGTTGCGTGAAGCTGGAGATCTCCTCGATGACACCGAGCTGCGCGGCATCCTCGGTAGTGAGGACAGGATCACGGACCGTCACCGGCGCTGGCGCGACACGCTCATCGCCCTCGGTGAACATCGCGTTGGCGACCGCGGCGGCCAGCACTTCGTCACTCACACCCCGGCCGACCCGGGAGGGCACGACGACGGGGACGTTGTCGGAGTCGATCTCGAACGTCGCGTTATTGCCGGGCTCCTCGACCGGCTCGAGCTCCTTGGCGATGGAGTCGTGCAGGAGGGCGCCATCCATCTGGGGAACCAGGGCATCACCCTCGACCAGGTAGTGCGTCGCCTCGGCGATGACCTCGGGCATCACCTGAGGCGTGATGTCCTCCACCTGAATCGTCACTGGCGCGGACACCGCGATCGTGGCAGGACCGTCGACGAACTCCTGGGCCTCGTCGTTGGTCACGGCAGGCTCGAGGATGACCTCTGGAAGCGCCACGGGATCGGTGGTCACGAGGTAGGCGCTGGCCACAGCCTCCACGGCGCCGGGGATGTCGATATCGCGGCCATCTTCAGCAGGGGTCAGTACGGGAGTCATGCCCTCGTAGAAGACGTTGGGCTCCACCGTGTCGGTGCGGATGAGATCGGCAAAGGCATTGAGCCGATCACTCAGTTCGGCGTCGTCGATGACGACCACGGGGTCGATCTGGCGAGGTCCGAAGACGCGCATCACTAGCGAATAGGGATTGAGCAGTCGTCCCTCGGCCGCATCGACGGTCGCGATGGGGTCGAAGGACATGCCGGCGTCGGCGGGAAAGAGCTCCTCCGACGTATCGAAGGCGGCCACGCCCACCGGCTCGAGGGAGAGCGGCGTAATGGTCTCCTCCAGCGTGGCGACAGCCTGGGCCCGCGACATCCCGCCGATCTGGACGCCGAGCACCGTGGTGTTGGCCGGGATATCGCTCGAGGAGCCGAGCACCATGCCGAGGTAGAAGGCGAGGGCGCCGGCTACAGCACCAAGGGCGATGAGGAGGCTGCGGCGCGTCGCTGAGCTGCCCGTCTCAGGAGCCTGCTCGTCTGTCGCCACCTGCTGCTCTCCGCTCATGGGCCTCTTGCGACACCACCGTCATGCTCCGCGTCGCGAAGCGCCCATCCATCGTAAGCACAGGGCACTCCCGATTGCTCGACGGCGCGGCCCCGTGTCGGGCATCACACCGTGGGCGCGTGCCTTCGGCTCAGGCGCGACGGAGTCGCTCCACGGGCGGCACGGTGGCCGCCGCCGCACCCACGATGACGCCACCGAGCAGATAGGCCATCTGGCGGCCGCCGGCGGAGATGACGAGGTCGCCGGAGGGCAACTCCGCGGCGAAGGCGATCGTGACCGCGATCCACGTGAGGAGCACGATCCACCCACCCCAGCGACTGCCCGTGAGTTCGACGCCGGCGCGGACCAGGACGAGGAGTGCGATGAGGGCCACGACCAGCCCCCAGGGCAGCGTCACTCCCCCGACGAGGAGTCGAGAACCCTGGAGGAAGGCCCCGGCAATTCCGATGGCGAGGCCCGCGAGCAGGCACCCGAGGTAGGCGAGGGCGCGCACGCGATCAGATGCCCGCGAAGAGGTCGGTCTCGCGGCCCGCCTCGTCGAAGGGCCCGGCCGGCCTCCCGCGCACCAACCTGAAGTACTCGGTGGCGAAGGCCTCGGCACCCACGTTGTCCGCGAGCGCGAAGAATCCGCCGTCCACCGTGACCTGGGTCGCGTGCTCGCGCAGCGCATCGAGCTTGCGGTCGAGCATGGCGGGGGCGCTCACCGCCGTGGTCACGAGCGCATCGTCGATCGCGAAGGGGATGTCGTCCGGATCCATCTCGGCGAAACCGGTCGTCTCCCCCGCAGCACGCAGGCGCTCGATGCCCTCCCTGATGATGCTGCGCGGGAACGCCGACCAGTAGACCTTGGTGACCTCCCATGCGGGACCGAGGTCTGGCCGGAAGGTGGACGCTGCGGCAAGCGTGAGCGCGTACATCGCCACACGGTGCGCCTGGATGTGATCCGGGTGCCCGTAGCCGCCGAAGTCGTCGTAGGTGACGAGCACCTGGGGCCTGACCTCCCGGATGACCTCGACGAGCGAAGTCGCGGCCTCGAGCAGGTCACTGCGCCAGAAGGCCTCGGGTCGCTCATTCGCAGGCGTGCCCACCATGCCCGAGTCGCGGTAGCGACCGCGTCCGCCGAGGAGGCGCCAGTCTTCAACACCGAGCACGCTCATGGCCGCGGTGAGTTCGCCGAATCGGTGATCGCCGAGGCGGTCCTCCTGATCCGAGGCGAGGTGCTCCAGGCCGGGCACCAGCACCTCGCCCTCCTCGCCCAGGGTGCACGTGACGAGCGTGACCCCGACACCCTCGTCGACGTAGCGCGCCATCAGGGCACCCGTGCCGATCGTCTCGTCGTCGGGATGCGCGTGGACGAGGAGGATCCGCCGGTCGGTCATGGCACGCAAGCGTAATGCGCCCTCGCCGGCGGCCCCTCGGGGGCGAGCGGCACCATAGGCCCGTGACCGAGACAGCAGCCACGGAGTCCTACCCGCGCCAGCGCGCCCGCACCCGGGGCTTCCGGCTCGGTGCGCCACGCGCCTTCACCGTCGCCGACGACGGCCGCCAGATCCTCTTCCTCCGCTCCCGAGGCGGTGCCGACGCCACCACGTGCCTGTGGTCGCTCGACCTGACGACGGGTGCCGAGACATGCATCGTCGACCCCCGCGATTTGCTCGACGACGCGGAGTCGCTGCCCGACGAAGAGCGCGCGCGCCGCGAGCGCCTGCGGGAGGTCAATGCGGGAATCACGGAATACTCCCTCGACCACGACGGCCGCGTCGCCGTCTTCGCCCTGTCGGGCACGCCCTACGCCGTGGACATCTCCGCGGCTGGCACGGCACGAGCTCTGCCCGCGCCCGGCCCGGTCATCGATCCGCGGATGGACCCCACGGGTCAGCGCGCTGCCTATGTCTGCAACCGCGGGCTCTACGTCGTCAATGTGAACGGGGGCGAGCCGCAGCTGCTGTGTGCGCCCGACTCGGATGACGTGAGCTGGGGCCTGGCCGACTTCATCGCGGCCGAGGAGCTCGATCGCGTCCGTGGCTACTGGTGGCTCGCCGACGGCTCCGGCCTACTCGTCGAGCGCAGCGACGACTCCCCCGTGAGCACCTGGTGGATCGCCGATCCTGCCCAACCCGAGATCCCGGCACGCGAGCATCGCTATCCCGCTGCGGGCACCGCCAACGCCGAGGTCTCCCTGTGGCTGGTGAGCCTTGACGGTGCCCGGCGTGAGGTGCCCTGGGATCACGACGCCTTCCCCTACCTCGCACGCGTGGCCGTGAGCGACACCGGTCTGGCCCGGCGGGTCGGCCAAGCCGCCCCTGTCGGGCTTCCCCTGGTCACGCTGCTCTCCCGCGATCAGCGACGCCAGTCGATCCTCGAGGTCGATCCGGCCACCGGATCCGTGCGCGTGATCCGCGAGCGCATGGACCCGGAGTGGGTCGAGCTCATGCCCGGAGTGCCCTCGCGCACACCCGAAGGCGCCCTCGTCGAGATCGTCGCCGACCGTGAGGCCGACACCTACCGACTCGTCGTCGACGATGTCGCGCTCACGCCTCCCGGACTGCAGGTCGAGGCCGTGATCGACGCGGGCGCGAGCGACGTGCTCGTCGTCGCGGCGACTCAACCGTCGACACCGGGACTGCATCGCGTCGCCTACGACGGCACGGTCTCGATTGCCCACGCGCTCGATGACGGCATGATCCAAGGACGTCGATCGGGTGACGTCACGCTCACCTCGACCACGCGATGGGATTCCACGGCCACGGTGGTCGAGGTGTGGCGCGGGGATGCGCGGGTCGCCGAGATCGCCTCCCTCGCGGAGACGCCGGTCATCGCCCCCCGTGTGCACCTCATGCGCGCAGGCGAGCGACAGCTCGATATCGCCCTGCTCTTCCCCACGGGCCACGTGCCCGGCTCCGCCCGTCTGCCGGTGATCATGTCGCCCTACGGCGGACCGCACGCGCGCCTCGTGGTCGCAGCGGGACTGATGTACGGCACCGACCAGTGGCTCGCCGATCAGGGCTACGTCGTCGTCGTGGCCGATGGGCGCGGCACGCCAGGTCGCGGACCCGCCTGGGATCGCGCCGTCCGCGGCGATCTCGCCACCCCCGCGCTCGAGGACCAGGTGGCTGCCCTCGAAGCCGTGGCAGCGGCGTACCCCGACGACGTCGATCCGAGCCGCGTCGGGATCCGAGGCTGGTCCTTCGGCGGTTATCTCGCTGCGCTCGCGGTGCTTCAGCGCCCCGATGTCTTCCATGCCGCCGTCGCGGGCGCTCCCGTGACGGAGTGGCGTCTTTACGACACGGGCTACACCGAGCGCTACCTCGGACTGCCGCAGGAGGAGCCGGACAACTACGACCGCACTTCCCTGCTGCCCCTCGCTGCGGGCCTCACGCGGCCGCTTCTCATCATTCACGGGCTGGCCGACGACAACGTCGTGGTCGCGCACTCCCTGCGACTGTCCTCTGCCCTGCTGGCCGCGGGCCGTCCGCACGCGGTGCTTCCTCTCAGCGGGGTCACCCACATGACACCGCAGGAGGTCGTGGCCGAGAACCTCCTGCGCGCGGAGGTCGACTTCTTCGCCGACGCCCTCGGATGATGCGGGCCTAGATCCCCTCTCCGGGGTTGGCCGAGTCCAGGCGGGTCGTGCCGACGCCTCCGAGATCGGTGATGGTCTCGCTGAAGTAGCCGGGCTCGCCCTCAGCCGGGGCCACGAGCCCTGAGTCGGGGCCGTGGATGACGCCGCCGCTGAGAGGCTCGGTGATGGGGAAGTGACACGCGACGGTGTGACCGGGAGCGAACTCACGCAGTTGGGGCTTCTCGGTGCGACACCGCTCCTGGGCAATGAAGCACCGCGTGTGGAAGACACACCCCGAGGGTGGATTCAGCGGACTGGGGAGGTCGCCGCCGAGGACGATGCGCTCGCGCTCGAGCTGGACCCGAGGGTCCGGCACGGGCACGGCCGACATGAGGGCGTGCGTGTAGGGATGCAGCGGATGCGCGAAGAGCTCCTCGCGCGGGGCGTTCTCCACGATGTGTCCGAGGTACATCACCGCCACGCGCTGAGCGATCTGGCGCACGACCGCGAGATCGTGCGCGATGAAGAGGTAGGAGACACCGAAGTCGGACTGCAGGTCCTGGAGGAGGTTGAGGATCTGGGCCTGGATCGACACATCGAGTGCGGAGACGGGCTCATCGCAGATGATGAGCTTCGGGCGCAGCGCGATGGCGCGGGCGATGCCGATGCGCTGGCGCTGCCCGCCGGAGAACTCGTAGGGGTAGCGGTTGACGTGCTCCGGGTTGAGGCCGACCCGGTCCATGAGCTCGCGGACTGCCTGCTTCACGCCACCGGGCGGGTCGACCTTCTGGATGTGGAAGGGCGAGGCGAGGATCGCGCCGACCGTCTGCCGCGGATTGAGGGCGTTGTAAGGGTCCTGGAAGATCATCTGCGCCTGCTGGCGCACGGGGCGCATGGCGCGGCGCGAGAGCCCCGCGACATCGGTGCCGTTGATGATCACGTGGCCGGAGGTCGGGTCGACGAGCCGCAGGATCGCTCGACCCGTCGTCGACTTCCCGCAGCCGCTCTCCCCCACCAGGCCCAGGGTCTCGGCCGCCCCAAGGTCGAAGCTCACGCCGTCGACCGCCTTGATCTGGCCGATGGTGCGGGGGAATACCCCCCGCGACTTGTGCGGGAAGTAGACGCGCAAGTCCTCGACCTTGAGCACTTCTTCGCTCATCGCACACCTCCCGTCGCGCCAGGCTGCGCGAGGTGGCAGCGCACGAGGTGGTCTGTCGCGACAGAGACCAGGGCCGGCTCCTCGGTGCGGCAGCGATCACCGGAAACCTCATCGCGTCGCGAGCACCGCGGGTGGAAGACGCAGCCCGTGGGGAGGTTAATGAGCGAGGGGGGATTGCCCGGGATGGGATCGAGACGCTCCACGCGATCAGTGGCCAGACGCGGCACCGACGCCAGCAGCCCGTGCGTGTAGGGGTGCTGCGGTCGGTAGTAGACCTCGTTGACGGGTGCGTACTCCACGACCCGGCCGCCGTACATCACGCAGACCTCATCCGCCATGTCAGCCACGACACCCAGGTCGTGCGTGATGATGATGAGGGTCGTCCCGGTCTCGCGCTGGAGCTCGGACATGAGTTCGGTGATCTGAGCCTGCACCGTGACGTCGAGCGCGGTGGTCGGCTCGTCCGCGATGAGCAGGCTGGGCGAGTTGATGAGGGCCATCGCGATCATGACGCGTTGGCGCATGCCGCCTGAGAGCTGATGCGGATAGTCGTCCACGCGCTTGTCTGGCGAGGGAATGCCGACGCGATCCAGTGCATCGATCGCGCGGCCGCGGGCCTCCGACTTGCTCACCTTGTTGTGTGCGCGCACGGCCTCGGCAAGCTGGTCGCCGATCCGGTAGAAGGGATGCAGGCTCGAGAGCGGGTCCTGGAAGATCATGGCCATCGACGCACCGCGCATCTGGCGCACCTGATCGTCGTCGAGCTGGAGCAGGTCGGTGCCATCGAGCACGATGCGGCCGGAGACATCGGCGAAGTTGCGATTGAGCAGGCCCATGATGGCCTGGGCAGTCACACTCTTGCCCGAGCCCGACTCCCCCACGATCGCGAGCGTGCGACCCTCGGACACGGAGAACGTCGAGCCCGCGACCGCCTTGACGACCCCGTCCTCCGTGGGGAACGACACGACGAGGTCCTCCACCTGGAGGAAAGGCGCGCTCATGAGAGCCGCACCCGGGGATCGATGACGGCGTAGAGCACGTCGACGACGAGATTGGCGACGATGATGAAGACGGCCGTGACCAAGGTGACACCCACAAGGATCGCCAGATCGGGATCCAGCACAGCGGACACGGCAAGGCTGCCCAGTCCCGGCAGGCTGAAGATCGTCTCGAGGATGATTGCCCCGCCGAGCAGCCCGGCAAAGTCCAAGCCTGCTGCCGTGACAATCGGCGTGAGACCTGCGCGCAGTGCGTGCTTGCGGACGACGACGCGCTCGGGCAGGCCCTTGGCGCGCGCGGTGCGGATGTAGTCCTCGTTGAGCGTCTCCAGCATCTGGCTGCGCGTGAGGCGCGTGTAGAACGCGGCGTAGAGGATCGCGAGGACGAGCCAGGGCAGGATCATCGTCTCGAGGAATCCGATCGGGTCCTCCCACGGCTGGACGTACTGCGGGAAGGGCAGGATCTGCCATCGGATGATGACGAAGTAGATGACGACCAGGCCGATGAAGAAGGACGGCAGCGAATAGCCCACGAGCGAGATGCCCATGACGGTCTTGTCCTGCCAGCGACCGCGGCGCAGGGCGCTGTAGACGCCGAGGGCGACGCCGCCGATGAGAAAGATGATGAAGGCCCCGAGCGCAAGGAAGATCGTCGCGGGCAGCCGATCGAGGATGAGCTGGAGCACGGGCTCGTTCTTGGTGAAGGAGTAGCCCAGGCAGGGTGCCGAGCAGACAAGGGCGGCTTCGCCGACGCCATAGGTGCGGCCCAGGAAGATCCCCGAGAGGAAGATCCAGTACTGCTCCCAGATGGACTTATCGAGGCCCAGGCGCGCCCGATTGAGCTCGATGGTCTGGTCGGTGCACACCTTGCCGCACGTGAGGCGCGCGACATCGGCCGGCAGCAGGCTGAAGAGGAAGAACACCGCCATGGTGAGCAGGAGCAGGAGCAGGACCATGATGAGCACGCGTCTTACGACGTAGGCACCCATGACCCTTCCTCCCTTGCTCAGGTGAGAGATGTGCGAGGCGCGAGGTGGGGCAGGAGCCTGCCCCACCTCGCGCCTAGTGCATTTACTGCGTGGCGTACATGATCGGGTACGGGAAGGACCCGTACGCCGACCAGCTGAAGATCGGTCCCACCTTGGTGCCGGCGAGACGCTGATCGCGGCCGAAGCGCGTGGGGACGACCCACATCTTCTGCGCCGCCTCCTTGCTCAGCTCATGCCACATCGTGGCCTGCGTGTTGCGATCGAGCTCGACGGAAGCGGCCGAGACCTTCTCCGCGAATGCCGGGTCGTCCACGCGGGAGAGGTTCCAGCCCTGCACGAAGAGCGGCGGGATCACGGTGGAGGCGTTGGGCCAGTCCGGGCCCCAGCCGCCGGTCATGATCTCGTTGCCGTTCTCGAAGACAACGCCGTAGTACTGGCCGCGCTCGATGGGGTTCGGCTTCACGGTGATGCCGGCGCGGGCAAGGGACTCGACCCAGATGGCCGCGGCCTTGTCGCTGTCCTCGCTCTGTGCGTAGTCGAGCGTGATCTCCGTCGGGCAGTCCTTGCCCTCCGAGAGCAGTTTCTTGGCGAACTCGGGGTCACCGGTGCCGGGCACGGGCTGGCCGAGGAGGCCGTCCCACAGGCCGGTCGGTGCGTAGTCGATGCCGATGTTGGGCTTGACGACGCCGTCCGCGTAGGTGCCGGCATACGTGCCGCCGGCGTTGAGCAGGAGTGCGTCGCGGTCCAGAGCGACACCGATCGCCTGACGGCACTTGGCGTCGGGGATCTTCTCGACATTGACGGCCGCGTAGATCGAGTACGGGTCGAAGGCGTCGATGCGACGGGACTCGTACTGCGGGTCCTCGAAGACGACCGGCAGCGAGGCCGTGGTCAGCCCCTGCACCATCGCGAACTCATCCTCGCCGGAGCTCTGGATGACGCGCTGATCGGCAACCGACTCCTCGATACCGAAGTTGACAACCCAGGAGTCCGGGTACGCCTTGCGGTAGGGATCGACGTCGGCGCTCCAGTTCTCGTTGCGCACGAGCACCAGCTTGCCGCCCTTGCCCTTCGAGTACTCGGAGATCTTGTAGGGGCCGTTGGACATCGGCTTGTCGCCGTACTCCACACCGGCGGCCATATCAGCCGGCACAGCGCTGAAGCCGAGCGTCACCGCGTAGTTGAAGTCCGGGACCGGCTGGTTGAGATTGAAGGTGATGGTGTTGCCATCGCACACCACAGCCTTGTCGAAGAGCTCCTGTCCGGTGCCGTCCGCCGGGCCCTTGTACTCCGAGTTGCCCTCGTCGTCCGTGGGGATGTCGAGGTAGCTGACGGCGTAGACCGGGCCACCCTCGGTGAGACCGATATCGAACTGGCGTGACACGCCGTAGGCGACGTCCTGGCAGGTGACGGGGTTGCCGTTCTCCCACTTCATGCCGTCGCGCAGCGTGAACTGCCAGGTCTTGCCCTCATTCGACACCGTTCCCGTGTCGGTAGCCATGTCGGGCACGAGGGTCGTGCCCTCGGCGTCGCCGGGGGCCACCTGGTAGGCGGTCAGGGAGCGCTGGATCGTCGCGCCGAGGAAGGCAAGGTCCTCGCCGGTGTAGACGACCTGCGGATCCAGGGAGAGGATCTGCTCGGCCGGGGACAGGATTGTCAGCGTGCCGCCGGGCTGGCCTTCCCCTGCGGGAGCGGACGAGCCGCTGGCGGACGAGTCGCCGCTCGCCGAGCCTCCATCCGATGACCCGCCGCTGCATGCGGCGAGGATCAGCGCACCCGCCGCGATACCGATCGCGAGGGTCGCCTTGGACTTCACCATGTTTCCTCCTTCAATGCACCGCAGGCCACGGGCGTGGCCTTCCTCCCACGGCCCGCGAACGGGCCGATCGGTGTCGGACGGGAGACCATGGGCGGCATCACTTGGCCGCCTTGGGATCGAGGGCATCGCGCACCGAGTCGCCGGCCAGGTTGAAGGCGACGACGACGATGACGAGCAAGGTGCCCGGGATGAAGAGATAGCTGGGCACGAGTTGGAAGAACTGCACGCTCTCCGACAGCATGGCGCCGAAGGACGGCTCCGGGGGGAGCACGCCGACGCCGAGGAATGACAGCACGGCTTCCGTGGCGATGTAGACCGGCAGCAGCAGCGTGGCGTAGACCAGGATCGGCGCCCACAGGTTGGGCAGGATCTCCCGGAAGAGGATGCGCGGGGTGCTCGCGCCCATGGCGATAGCCGCCTCGACGAATTCGC
>CAZLNF010000010.1:0-21451 GCA_964560885.1 uncultured Actinomyces sp.
CATCGAGATGAACTTCCTGCCCGATGTCTATGTCCCGTGCGAGGAGTGCCACGGAGCGCGCTACAACCGCGAGACACTCGAGGTGCATTACAAGGGGAAGTCGATCGCCGAGGTGCTCGATATGCCCATCGAGGAGGCCCTGGAGTTCTTCGCGCCCGTTCCTGCGATCGCACGACACCTGCAAACGCTGGTGGACGTCGGCCTGGGCTATGTGCGCATGGGTCAGTCAGCCCCCACCCTCTCGGGCGGCGAGGCCCAGCGCGTCAAGCTTGCGGCGGAGCTGCAGAAGCGCTCGACGGGACGCACGGTCTACGTGCTCGATGAGCCCACCACCGGCTTGCACTTCGAGGACATTCGCAAGCTCCTCGGTGTGCTCCACAGCCTCGTGGACAAGGGCAACACCGTCATCGTGATCGAGCACAACCTCGACGTGATCAAGTCGGCCGACTGGATCATCGATATGGGACCCGAGGGGGGCTCCGGGGGCGGGAGCGTCGTCGTCGAGGGCACCCCCGAGGAGGTGGCCGCCGCGGGGCAGAGCCATACCGGCCTCTTCCTGCGCCCCTATGTGGACATCACGCCCGAATCCGCCCCTCCGGCCACGCCACCTCGCGTCCGACGGGCCAGGCGGCCTCGGGCGTCGTAGCCTGTGCCCATGACCTCCAAGCCGCTTGCCCGTCGTACCGTCCTCGTCACCGGGGGCGCCCTCGGCGCCGCTGCGGCCCTCGCTGCATGCGGTGGGTCAGGTGAGGGCACGGCTGCGTCTCCTTCCGCGGCCGAGTCATCGGGCGGTCCCGCCCCCACCGATGGCGCCGCGCCCGCAGGCGAGGTCCTCGGGCCGGTGGATCAGGTGAACGTCGGCTCGGGAGTCGTGTACGACGGACCCAAGGTTGTCGTGACGCAGCCTGCTGAGGGCGACATCCGCGGCTTCACCGCTGTGTGTCCCCATCAGGGATGTCTGGTCAGCGAGGTCACCAACAACGAGATCCTCTGCCCCTGTCACGGGTCGCTCTTCTCGGCACAGGATGGTGCCGTGCTGGTCGGACCAGCGACGACGGGTCTCGCGCCTGTCGACGTGTCGGTCGTGGACGACCAGGTCGTCCTGGGCTGAGGATGCCCGGGCGCCCATGAGCAATTTCGCCCGGCCTACGGGCGTCCCCGACGGGCCCGGGGTCTATCGATTCCGCGACGCCGACGGTCGAGTGATCTACGTCGGCAAGGCCAAGTCGCTCAGGTCCCGCGTCGGGTCGTACTTCGCCGATGCGCGGTCCCTCCATCCGCGCACTCGGTCCCTGATGGAAGCTGCCGTTGCGGTCGACTGGACGGTCGTCGGAAGCGAGGTCGAGGCTCTCCAGCTCGAATACGCCTGGATTAAGGAATACGACCCGCGCTTCAATGTGCGCTACCGCGATGACAAGTCCTACCCCTACCTCGCGGTCACCATGGGGGATGAGTTCCCCCGGGCCTTGGTGACGCGCGGGGCGAAGCGGAGCGGGACGCGCTACTTCGGCCCGTATGCCCATGCATGGGCCATCCGCGGGACCCTCGATGCGCTCCTGCGCGTCTTCCCCGTGCGGACGTGCAGCAGCGGTGTCTTCGACCGTGCTCGTCGTTCGGGGCGGCCGTGCCTGCTCGCAGACATCGGCAAGTGCTCGGCACCCTGCGTCGGCAGGGTCACGCCCGAGGAGCACCGGGTGATTGCCGAGGATCTATGTGGATTCCTCGGTGGCCGAGCCCGCGACTTCCAGCGTCGACTCACGACGCAAATGCACGAGGCGTCCGCTTCCCAGGACTACGAGCGCGCTGCACGGCTGCGCGACGACATCGGTGCCCTCGAGCGTGCATTGGAGCGCAACTCGGTGGTGTTCGACGAGTCCGTCGACGCCGACGTCGTGGGGATGTCTGGAGATGAGCTCGAGATCGCCTTTGAGGTGTTCCACGTGCGCGATGGACGCATTCGAGGGCAGCGCAGTTACATCGTCGAGCGGGTTGACGAGTCGGACGAAAGTGAACTCCTGGGGCGACTCCTCGTCGCCCTCGTGGACGAATCGGACGAGTGTCCTGCTGAGGTGCTCGTGTCCCGGGAGGTTTCGTCCGACATTGTCGAATGGCTGGAGTGGAAGCGGGGAAAGCGCGTCGATGTCCGGGTCCCGCAACGCGGCCCTAAGCGGGACCTCCTCGAGACGGCGCGAGCCAACGCCGAGCAGCGGCTCGCTCTGCACAAGACGCGGCGATCGGGCGACCTGACGGCGCGCAGCCAAGCTCTGACGGAGATCCAGGCGGCGCTGGGCCTCCCCGTGGCTCCTCTGCGCATCGAGACGATCGACGTGTCGCACCTGGGCGGAGAGGGAGTCGTCGGAGCCCTCGTGGTCTTCGAGGATGGCGCGCCACGTCCCCGGGAGTACCGGACGTTCGCCCTTTCGGAGGAGGGCGCACGCGACGACACCTCTGCGGTCCGCGAGATCGTCATGCGGAGATTCCGCCCTCAGCCCTCCGACGGCGAGGAGGTTCAACGCCGTACCTTCGCTTACTCGCCGCAATTGCTGGTCATCGATGGTGGTGCACCCCAGGTGCAGGCAGCGGCCAGCGCCCTGAAGGAGCGGGCTGTCGAGGGCGTGACGGTCCTGGGGCTTGCCAAGCGACTCGAGGAAGTCTGGCTGCCCGGTGCCACGGAGCCGCTCATCCTTCCCCGCACGAGCGAGGGGCTCTACCTGCTGCAGCGGATGCGTGACGAAGCCCACCGCGTCGCCCTGCGCTACCAGCGACGCACGCGGACCCGCCGCACGCGAAGCGCGCTGCACGATGTGCCAGGGCTGGGGCCGGAGCGCGCCAAGGCACTCATGCGCGCCTTCGGCTCAGTGGCGTCCGTGCGCCGGGCGAATGCTGAGCAGCTCCAGGCGGTCCCTGGAATCGGACCGCAGTTGGCCGAGCGCATTGTGGCGGCGCTTGACGGGAATGCCGCAGGGTTGGGCTCTGCCGCCGGGGCGGATGAGACCCTGGTCACGGAGGTGCAGGGATGAGCGTGGGCCAGGACGGCGATGGAGGAGTCGAGGTAGTCCTCGTCACGGGCATGAGCGGCGCCGGAAGGTCCACGGCCGCTCGCGCCCTCGAGGATCGGGGATGGTTCGTGGTCGACAACCTCCTGCCGAAGCTCATCCCCGAGACCGTGCGCGCTCTGGGTGAGGACGGCGCCGTCGCCCGGGTCGCGGTGGTCGTGGATGTGCGCGGTGGCAGGTTCTTCGACGACACCGAGCGCGCGCTGACCCGCCTTCGCGAGGACGGCACGGACGTGCGGATCCTCTTTCTCGAGGCGTCGGATGAAAGCCTCGTGCGACGTTTCGAGAGCAATCGACGTCCGCATCCACTTCAGCAGGGTGAGCGCCTCGTGGACGGGCTTCGCCGTGAGCGCGTAGCCCTTGCGGGATTGCGTGCAGATGCGGACCTCGTGATCGATACGAGCGCGCTCAATGTCCACGAGCTCAGGCACCGGGTCGAGGCGGCCTTCGGAGGCGATGCGGCTCCATTGCGCGCCACGGTGATGTCCTTCGGCTTCAAGTACGGGATCCCGGTCGACGCCGATGTGGTCCTCGACGCGCGATTCCTGCCGAATCCGCACTGGGTGGAGTCCCTGAGGGATCACACGGGCTTAGACGCGGACGTCCGCGAGTACGTCGTTGACACTCCGGCGGCCGAGCGCTTCCTGGGTGAGGCCACTCGCTTGCTCGATGTCATGGCCGAGGGGTATCTCCGCGAGGGCAAGCGCTATGTCACCGTCGCCATCGGGTGCACCGGCGGCAAGCATCGCAGTGTCGCGTTGACCGAGGAGGTGGCAGGCAGGCTCACCAGGCAGGGCATCGAGTCGGTGGTCGTCCACCGTGATCTGGGGCGTGAGTGACGGCCTCCGTCGTTGCCTTGGGGGGAGGCCATGGCCTCTCGGTCACGCTGAGGGCCTTGCGCGGAATCGGGGTTGAGCCCACGGCCATCGTGGGCACCGGCGATGACGGTGGCTCCAGTGGCCGGCTGCGCGCACATCTGGGCGTACCCCCGCCCGGCGATCTCAGGATGGCTCTTGCTGCCCTGGCGGAGGAGGGCCTGTGGACGCGGGTGCTCCAGCACCGATTCGGCGGGACGGGTGACATCGAGGGGCACGCGCTGGGCAACCTCATCCTCGTGGCGCTCTGGGACGAAACGGGTGACCTCGTAGCAGGACTCGATCGTCTCGGTGACGTGCTCGGTGCACGTGGACGCGTGCTTCCGAACTGCTTGGAGCCGGTCGAGCTCATCGCGGATGTCGAGGCGGTTGACGGGCAGTCTGTCGAGGTCCGAGGCCAGGCAAGACTCACGTCAGCGCATGGCCGCATCGTGGGACTGCGCCTGCGACCCGAGCAGCCGAGAGCCTGCCCCGAAGCAGTTGTCGCCGTGCGCAACGCATCGCACATTGTCGTCGGACCAGGTTCGTGGTTCACGAGCGTCCTTGCTCACGTGCTCATCCCGGAGTTGGCAGTGGCCCTGCGAGAAACGCCTGCGGAGCGGATCCTGTTGCTCAATGCCGGCCCTCAGACGGGCGAGACTGAGGACTTCAGTGCCGTGAGGTACCTCGAGACCTGGGCTGACATCGCCTCGGGAATCCGCATCGACACCATCGTCGCCGATCCCCGCAGCGTGGACGATCCCGAAGCCTTGGACCAGGCGGCGGCCAGCCTGGGGGCTCGGGTGGTGTCGGCGGACGTCCTCGCCGGCCCGGGCCATCACGACGGCGCCCTCCTGCAGGAGGCCCTGCGCGCCGTTCTGTCTTAGGCGTCGGGCTGGTCGGGGATGCCGGGCTCCTCATGGCAGGATGGCGCGGTGGCCATGACCGCGGAGGTGAAGGACGAGCTCAGTCGTCTGCCCGTGACGAAATCGTGCTGCCGCAAGTCCGAGGTGTCCTCCCTGCTCCGCTTCGGCGGCGGACTCCACATCGTCGCCGGCCGCATCGTGGTCGAGGCGGACCTCGACGCAGGCGCGACCGCCCGTCGACTGCGCAAGGACCTGACCGAGGTCTACAACCAGGAGAGCGAGATCGCCATCGTGCAGGCGGGCGGCTTGCGCAAGGCACAGCGCTACGTCGTGCGCATCGTGTCGGGCGGTGAGCATCTGGCACGGCAGACCGGTCTCGTCGATGGTTCGGGTCGCCCCGTTCGCGGCTTGCCGCCAGCGGTTGTCTCCGGGGGAGTATGCGACTCCGAATCCGCATGGCGCGGTGCGTTCCTCGCCCACGGTTCTCTCACCGAGCCCGGTCGGTCAGCCGCCCTTGAGATCACCTGTCCCGGGCCGGAGGCTGCGCTCGCCCTCGTCGGCGCTGCACGCCGCCTGGGGATCCCCGCGAAGTCGCGTGAGGTTCGCGGGGTCGACCGAGTCGTGATTCGCGACGGCGACGCCATCAGCGCCATGCTCACGCGTATGGGAGCCCATTCTTCGGTCCTCGTCTGGGAAGAGCGGCGCATGCGCCGCGAGGTGCGCGCCACCGCCAACCGGCTGGCCAACTTCGATGATGCCAATCTGCGGCGGTCCGCCAGGGCTGCTGTCGCCGCAGGAGCGCGGGTGCGTCGCGCCATGGAGATCCTCGGGGATGAGATCCCCGACCACCTGGCCGAAGCCGGGAGGCTTCGCCTCGAGCACCGCCAGGCCAGCCTGGAGGAGCTCGGTGCCCTGGCTGATCCGCCTATGACCAAGGATGCCGTTGCAGGGCGCATCAGGCGCCTGCTGGCGACCGCGGATAAGCGCGCGGCCGAGCTTGGCATCCCGGGCACCGAGGCAGCCCTCGCCGAGGCGGATATCGACGCGCTCGAGGCTGAGTTGCACGCCGAGCTCGACGCCTGACACCTCACGCGGATCCGAGCGCGGCAGAGATGGGCGCCGGCGTTTCTGTAACGCCACGTGAGGCTGTCACGGTGCGGTCCGCGCAGCAAGGGACCTTCGTCCAGCGGCATCTGTAAACGCGTACGGTAGGGTGGCTTTCACCGCTGCACGGTGCCGCTGGGCGGCGCCCCGTCTTCAGGAGAACCTCGTGACCATCACTGTGGGCATCAATGGATTCGGTCGGATCGGCCGCAATTTCTATCGGGCCCTCGTGGCCGCCGGCGTCACCGACATCGAGGTGGTGGGCATCAATGACCTCACCGATACCGCGACGCTGGCCCACCTGCTGAAGTACGACAGCGTGCTGGGCCGGTTCCCCCTGGAGGTGACCCATGGCGATGGCACCCTGACCGTGGGAGGACGCACCATCACGGTTACTGCGGAGAAGGATCCGGCGGCAC
Source organism: uncultured Actinomyces sp. (assembly GCA_964560885.1). Lineage (GTDB taxonomy): Bacteria > Actinomycetota > Actinomycetes > S36-B12 > S36-B12 > Mxb001. The sequence continues at coordinate 6,300 of CAZLNF010000010.1, forward strand.
TGCCCTGGGCCAAGCTGGGCGTCGACATCGTGATCGAGTCCACGGGGTACTTCACCGATGCCACCGAGGCGCGCGCTCACATCGCGGCGGGAGCTAAGAAGGTCATCATCTCCGCGCCGGCGAAGAACGAGGACATCACCATCGTCATGGGCGTCAACGAAGGCGATTACGACCCCGCCACGGATTCCGTGATCTCCAATGCTTCCTGCACCACGAACTGCCTCGCTCCCATGGCCAAGGTGCTCGACAGCTCGTTTGGAATCGTCCGCGGCATGATGACCACGATCCACGCCTACACCAATGACCAGCGCATCCTGGACTTCCCCCACTCCGACCTGCGTCGGGCGCGGGCTGCGGCGATCAACATGATCCCGACCACCACGGGAGCTGCCAAGGCAATCGGACTCGTGCTCCCGCAGTTGAAGGGTCGGCTCGACGGCTATGCCATGCGCGTGCCGACACCGACCGGATCGGCCACGGACCTCACCGTCGAGTTGGAGCGCCCCGCGACCGTCGACGAGATCAACACGGCGATGAAGGTGGCCAGCCAGGGTGCGTTGGCAGGCATCCTCCGCTACACGGAAGACCCCATCGTGTCCTCCGACATCGTGACCGATCCAGCCTCCGTGATCTTCGACGCTGGCCTGACCAACTCCATGGGCACGATGGTCAAAGTGGTCGGCTGGTACGACAACGAGTGGGGTTACTCGAATCGCCTCATCGACCTGACCCAGTACGTCGGCGCCCGCCTGTGAGCGACCGCTTCGAGCGCCTTGACGTGGCGGGGCGTGTCGTCCTCGTCCGCAGTGATCTCAACGTGCCCCTTGCGCGGTCGCAGGACCGAGTGTCGATCGCGGATGAGGGCCGACTCAACGCCAGCATCCCGACCATCGTCGCACTTCGCGAGCGCGGTGCCCGCGTCGTCGTCGTGGCGCACCTGGGGAGGCCGAAGGGCGTGCCCGATCCGGAGCTTTCGCTGGCGCCCGTGGCACAGCGCATGGGTGAACTCCTTGGCAGCCCCGTCCGTTTCGTCCCTGCGGTCAGCGGCGAAGAGGTGGCGCGCGCCGTGGCGGCGCTCGGTGACGGTGATGTCGCCCTGCTGGAGAACGTCCGCTTCGATTCCCGGGAGACGAGCAAGGATCCCGATGAGAGGTCGGCCCTGGCCCGGGAGTGGGCCACGTGGGCGGATGCCTACGTCAGCGACGGCTTCGGCGTGGTGCACCGCGAGCAGGCGTCCGTGACGGACATCGCCCGCCTGGTTCCCTCCGCACCCGGACTGCTCGTGGAAGCCGAGCTCCAGAGCTTCGCGCGCGTCCTGGCCGACCCGGCTCGCCCCTATGCGGTGGTTCTCGGCGGCGCCAAGGTCTCGGACAAGCTCGCCGTCATCGGTCACCTCCTCGAGCGAGTCGACCGGATCCTCATCGGCGGGGGCATGGCCTTCACCTTCCTGCGCGCCGAGGGCTTCTCCGTCGGTGACTCCCTCCTCGAGGAAGACCTCGTGCCCACCGTGCGCGAGATCATGGAGCGGGCTCGACAGTTGGGCGTGGACATCCACCTGCCCGTCGATGTCGTCATCGCAGAGGAACTCAGCCCCGATGCTCCCGCCAAGGTGGTGAGCGTGGGGGAGATCCCCGCAGGCTGGAAGGGACTCGACATAGGCCCAGATACGGCTCGGCGATACGCCGCTGCGTTGGCGGACGCTCGCACCATCGTCTGGAACGGCCCCATGGGTGTCTTCGAGATCCCCGCGTTTGCGCAGGGGACACGTGCTGTCGCGGAGGCCATGGCGCACTCTGCGGCGTACACCGTGGTCGGAGGCGGTGACTCCGCCGCTGCGATCCGCGCCCTCGGGATACCGGAGGATAGTTTCGGTCACATCTCCACCGGGGGTGGTGCGAGCCTGGAACTCCTCGAGGGGCGCATCCTCCCGGGAATCTCGGCACTCGAGGAAGGGACAGCATGACGGAGGGTCGCCGCCCCCTGATGGCGGGCAATTGGAAGATGAACGTCAACCATCTCGAGGCGATCGCGCTTGTGCAGAAGCTGGCCTTCGCACTCAATGACGCGGACTACGCCGCAGTGGATGTCGCCGTGATCCCGCCCTTCACCGACCTGCGCTCAGTGCAGACCCTCATCGACGGCGATGGCTATCGCATCACGTACGGCGCGCAGGATCTCTCGGTGCACGACTCAGGGGCCTTCACGGGCGAGATCTCCGGAGCCATGCTGGCGAAGCTCGGATGCACATACGTGCTGGTCGGACACAGCGAGAGGCGCGAGTATCACGCGGAGGGCGATGACGTCGCCGCGGCGAAGGTGCGGTCGGCACGCCGACACGGACTCGTGCCGATTCTGTGCGTTGGCGAGGGACTTGAGGTGCGGCAGCAGGGTCGCCAGGTGGAGCACGTGCTCGCACAGGTATCGGCGGGGCTTGATGATCTGGCACCAGAGTCCTTGGCGTCTGTCGTCATCGCCTACGAGCCCGTGTGGGCCATCGGCACGGGCGAGGTGGCGACTCCGGGTGACGCACAGGAGGTCTGCGGGGCGATTCGCGGACTGCTGCGCGAGCGCGCCGAAGGTGCCGCCGAGGATGTCCGGATCCTCTACGGGGGGTCCGTGAAGGTCTCGAATGTGGCCGCCATCATGGCGGAGCCGGACGTGGACGGCTGTCTCGTGGGAGGGGCGAGCCTGGACCCGGATGAATTCGTCGGGATCGTCCGGTACCGGTTGCTGGAGGCGACGGAGGAGGGGCCGTGAGGGGCCTGCGTGGTAACGTCAACGCCGGTCACCGGGGCGCTTCGGCCCCGTGGCATCCACGGAGAGGGGAGTGCTCGTGACGACCGTACTGGTCATCGCGCTGGCGATCCTGCTCGTCATCACGAGCGTCCTGCTCGTCGTGCTGATCCTTTTGCATCGCGGCAAGGGTGGCGGCCTGTCCGACCTCTTCGGAGGGGGCGTGAGTTCGTCCATCGGAGGCTCTTCAGTCGCCGAGAAGAATCTCGATCGCCTTACCGTGGGCATCGGGCTCGTCTGGGCCGCGTCGATCGTCGCGGTCGGCCTGCTCGTGCGCACGGGCACGTGACCACGCATCTCGGCACGGCAGTATCTTGCAATGTCGGCACATCAAGTTCGCACATGTCACACGCAGTCGTCATGAGGAGGGCCCGTGGCCGGAGGTAGCGCGATTCGCGGAAGCCGTGTGGGGGCCGGCCCCATGGGCGAGGCGGAGAGGGGTGAGACCGCTCCTCGTGTCTTCATCACCTTCTGGTGCGCGCGCGGGCACGAGACCACGCCGAGTTTCGCCGCCGACGCCCCCGTGCCCGACACCTGGGACTGCCCCCGCTGCGGATGGCCGGCGAGCCAGGATGAGCAGGCGCCGCCGGCTCCGCCCAAGATCGAGCCCTACAAGACCCATCTGGCGTACGTGAAGGAGCGTCGCAGCGACGCTGACGGTGCCGCCATCCTCGAGGAAGCCCTCGAGAAGCTTCGCCGCTCCTGACCGTCAGGTCAGCGCACCGGCATCACGATCGAGCCAGAAGACCGTGGCATCCCTGCCGCGTGCACCCGCAGCAGGCACGTCATCCGGGGACGTCGCAGGGGAAAGGGCGGCTGCTACCGCCTCAGCCTTCGCGCTGCCAGCGGCGACGATCCATACCTCCCTCGCCTCGCGTATCGCGGCCAGCGTGAGACTGATGCGCGTGGCCGGAGGCTTGGGGGAGTCCTCGATTGCGACTGCTGACGCGGCCGCATGTAGCGCTCGCATTCCGGGAAAGAGCGACGCGACATGCCCTTCGGGACCCATGCCGAGCAGGATGATGTCGAAGGCGGGTACGAAACCGTCGTCCGAGAATCGAGCGAGTTCGTCGGCGTAGGCCGCTGCCGCAGCCGTGGCGCCTTGGCCTACATCCGCGGGCATGGGGTGGACGTGACTAAGCGGGATCGGGATCGAGTCCAGCAGCGCGTCCCTGGCACCCGTCTCATTGCGCTCAGGGTCACCCTCGGCAAGGAACCTCTCGTCGCCCCACCACAGGTGCACGCGATCCCAGTCGACGGACGTCGAGACGCGCTCGAGTGCAACCAGGACCTGGGTGCCTACGCCGCCACCCGTGAGCACGACGTGATGGGTGCCCGGCAGCGCAAGTCGCTGAGCGAGGGCGTCGGCCGCGGCCTGCGCGACCGATGACGCATCATCGAACACGGCAACGCGAGTCGTGCTCACGAGACTTCATCAGGCGAGGTGCCAAGCGAGCGCAGGACATCGCCGTAGACCTCATCGGGGTCGAGACGGCGCAGCTCCTCGCTGAGCAGGTCGGGCAGGCCCCTGCGGGGTAGGGCGATCGTGGAGTCGGGCACCCCCGGACGAGAGAGCGTGGCCACCGAACCGTCCGGCCTCGTGAGCGTGATGAATCCCTGGACCGTGTCGAGTTGCACCTGGGTGATGCCGGGGCCCGCGACAGGTGTCAACTCCACGGGGATGCCCAGCGCCCAGCGCAGCCACCCGGCCAGGAGGATCGCGCTGGGATTGTCTGCCTCTGCCTCGACGGAGGCCGCACGCGCGACGGTGGCACCGTCGTCGAGGACGGCGGCCAGTGCACTACGCCACGAGGTCAGCCTCGTCCATGCGAGATCGGAATCCCCCGGCACGTAACCCGCTTGGCGTTCGCGAAGGGCAGCCCGAGGATCGGCTGCAGTGGCGAGGTCGGTGATGCGACGCTGGCAGTGATGGCCGATCGGGTCATCCGCAGGGACCGGAGGTGGATCTGTGGGCCACCAGCAGACGACGGGCGTATCCGGAAGCAGAAGCGGGATGACAACGGAATTAGCGTGGCTCGAGCGATCCCCCCGCAGGCGCACGATGGCGACCTCGCCGGGCCCATCATCGCCTCCCACCATCACCTGGGCATCGATCTGATCAGGTCCGCGACCGGGACGCGGGATGAGCGTCAGGATGCGCATCGGGTGCTGGCGCGCTGACAGCACCGCTGCCTCTGTGGCATCGGAGGCGTACTCCTCGTCACTGAGGATCAGCATGGTGAGCACCATGCCGGTGGCTGGCGAGCCCATGCGGTGACGCTCCTCGGCGATGGCGCGTGCGATATCGCCACCACTCGTGTCCTCAAGCCGGATCATGGCCGCCTCCACTGGCGTCCGTCGCGGGCGATCATGTCGTAGGCACAGGTAGGGCCCCAGCCACCCGATGCGTACTGCTCCGGCTGGCCCTGTGTCGCCCACTGGTCGAGGATCGGATCGAGAATGCGCCAGCTGAGGTCTACCTCGGTGCTGTTGGGGAAGAGCGGCGGCTCTCCGAGGAGGACGTCGAGGATGAGCCGCTCGTACGCTTCCGGGCTGGTGTCGACGAAGGAATCGCCGTACTGGAAGTCCATGGTGACGTCGCGCACCTCCATCCCGGCCGTCCCGGGCACCTTGGAGCCGAAGCGCACGGTCACGCCTTCGTCGGGCTGGATGCGAAAGACGAGAGCGTTGTCGGAGAGCTCACCCACGGAGGCGGAATCGAAGGGGAGGTGCGGGGCGCGCTTGAAGATGACGGCAACCTCGGTGACCCTGCGTCCCAGTCTCTTGCCCGTGCGCAGGTAGAACGGCACCCCCGCCCAGCGGCGGTTGTCCACGGTGACACGGATCGCGGCGAAGGTCTCCGTCGTGCTGTCCGGGGGGATGCCTGCCTCTTCGAGGAATCCGACGACGGGCACCCCTCCCTGCCATCCCGCGGAGTACTGCCCGCGTGCTGTGTGGGCGCCGATGTCGCTGGGAAGGGTGACGGCGCTGAGCACCTTCTCCTTTTCCTGTCGGACCTCATGCGGGCTGAAGGACAGGGGCTCCTCCATGGCGGTGAGTGCGAGGAGTTGCAGAAGGTGGTTCTGGATGACGTCGCGCGCGGCACCGATGCCGTCGTAGTAGCCGGCTCGTCCGGCGATCCCAATGTCCTCAGCCTGCGTGATCTGCACGTTGTCGACGTAGTTGGCGTTCCACAGGGGTTCGAACATCGTGTTGGCGAATCTCACGGCCAGGATGTTCTGGACCGTCTCCTTGCCCAAGTAGTGGTCGATCCGGAAGATCTCGTCAGGCGTGAAGGCAGTGCTCAGAACCCTGTCGAGCTCCTGTGCACTGGCGAGGTCATGACCGAAGGGCTTCTCCACCACGACACGGCGCCATTCGCGACCGTGGCGTTCACTGAGCCCGCTCTCCTTGAGGTTCTTGACCACGACGGGGAAGAGGCCCGGGGGGATGGACAGGTAGAACGCATGATTGCCGAGCGTCCCGCGCTGCTGGTCCACCTCTTCTACGACGCGCGCCAACTCACGGTAGGCGGCCGGATCCGAGATGTCGCCTTCGACGAAGCGGATGCCCTCGGACAACTGCGCCCAGACTTCCTCGCGGAAGGGCGTGCGCGCGTACTCGCGCACGGCATCGTGGACCTCTTGAGCGAAGTCCTCGTCGTCCCATTGTCGGCGAGCGAAGCCTACGAGCCCAAAGCCTGGCGGGAGCAAGCCGCGATTGGCCAGGTCGTAGATCGCGGGCATGATCTTCTTGCGCGCAAGGTCGCCGGTGACGCCGAAGAGCACCAGACCGCACGGTCCGGCAACCTTGGGGAGTCGCCGGTCGCGCGGGTCACGGAGCGGATTGCTCATGGGTGCCTGGCGTCGTCCAGGGAGCGGCGAACCGTGTCGAGGAGCTCCGCCCAGGACGCGTCAAACTTCTCGACACCCTCATCCTCGAGCTTCTGGCAGACCTCGGGCTCGCTGATGCCCAGGGCGCCGAGCACATCCCACACTCCCCGGGACTCAACCTGGGTGCCCGTCACGGTGTCGACGACGGGTCCTTGGTACGCCGCCGACGCCTCCAGGGTGGCTGCCGGCATGGTGTTGACACAGCCAGAGACGACCAGGCCCATGACGTACATCGTCGGAGGCAATGCCGGGTCCTTGACGCCCGTCGACGCCCAGAGCGGGCGCTGCGGCCGGGCTCCCAGCTCCGCCAGCGCCGCCCAGCGCGGTGATGCCATCGCATCCTGGTAGACCCCCCAGGCAAGGCGAGCACTCGCGAGTCCAGCCTTGCCCTTCATGGCGAGCGCCTCGGGGGTGCCGATCGCAGTGAGGCGGGCATCCACCTCGCTGTCCATCCTGCTCACGAAGAAGGACGCGACCGACTGAATGGTCGAGAGGTCGTGGCCGTGAGCGTGCGCGCGCTCAAGTCCCGACATCCATGCATCGAGCACTTCGGCGTACCGCTCGACGCTGAAGATGAGGGTGACGTTGACGCTGATGCCCGACCCCAGAGTCTCGGTGATGGCGGGGAGGCCCTCTGCTGTGGCGGGGATCTTGATGAGGACATTGCCTCGATTCACCATGCCGTGGAGCAGGCGCGCCTGGAGGATCGTCGCGTCGGTGTCGCGCGCGAGTCGGGGATCGACCTCGATGGAGACCCGGCCGTCGACGCCGTCGGAGGCGCGCCAAAGCGGAGCGAAGACGTCGCAGGCGTCGCGCACGTCCGTGGTCGTCAGCGCGCGGACGGCATCGTCCACGGAGGCCCCGGCTTCGGCGAGCTCGCTCACCTGGGCGGAGTAGGCGGACCCGGCGCCCGAGAGCGCCTTGGCGAAGATCGTGGGGTTGGTGGTCACCCCGCGGACCTCGTCGTCGTCGATGAGGCGGGCGAGATCCCCGGAGGCGATGCGCCCCCTGTCGAGGTCATCCAGCCAAATGGACACACCCGCGCGGGTGAGTTCCACGAGTGCCTGCGGCGCGGTCATCATGCTCCTTCCCGGGCCAGGAGGCCGCGCGCGGATGCGGCGACCGCCTCGGCCGTGATGCCGAACTTCTCCAAGAGCATGGCACCGTCGGCGCTCGCACCGAAGTGATCGATGCCCACGACGGCACCACGGGCCCCGAGGTACCGCCACCAGCCGTACGTCGCGCCGGCTTCCACCGCCACGCGGACCGCACCGTCGTCGGGCAGCACGGACGCGCGGTAGGAGTCGTCCTGATCGTCGAACCACTCCAGGCACGGAGCGGACACGACCCTCGTGGGCACCCCATCCTTCTCCAGGATCTCCCGGGCGGCGAGCGCCACCTGAACCTCTGAGCCGGTGGCGATGAGGATTGCCCGTGGGGGAGCCGAGGCATCCGCGAGGACGTACGCACCCCGGGCCGCCAGCGCGGCAGGAGCGTGGGTGGATCGGTCGATGACCGGCAGGCCCTGTCGGGACAGGATCATTCCCGTCGGAGTTCCGCGACGGAGGGCCTCGAGCCATACCTGAGCGGTCTCGTTGCCGTCACAGGGGCGGGCGATGGCCAGGTCCGGGATGCCGCGCAGGGACCAGAGGTGCTCGATCGGCTGGTGCGTGGGCCCATCCTCGCCCAACCCCACCGAGTCATGGGTCCAGACGTAGACGACAGAGGTCTGCATCAGCGCCGCGAGCCTGACCGCGCCGCGCATGTAGTCGGAGAAGACCAGGAACGTGCCGCCGAACGGGCGGGTGAGCCCTTCGAGCGCGATGCCATTGAGGATCGCTCCCATCGCATGCTCGCGAATGCCGAAGTGGATGATCCGACCGTAGGGGGAGGAGTCGCGTGCCCCGCTCCCCGCGGGCAGGAAGGAGAGCCCGCCGTCGATCGTGGTGTTGTTGGACTCGGCGAGATCGGCAGACCCACCCCAGAACTCCGGCATCACGTTCGCGATGGCGTTGATGACCTTGCCCGAAGCCGCGCGCGTCGCAATCGAGGTGCCTGCCTCGAAGACAGGAAGGGCAGTTGCGATGTCGGACGGGAGTTCGCGCGCGAGGAGACGATCGAGCAAGGCAGCGCGATCGGGGTGGCTACGACGCCACTCCTGGTAGCTGACATCCCACTCGCGGTGCAGCTCCGCGCCGCGATCCGCCACCTTGCGGGCATGCTCAAGCACGCCGCTGGGCACCTGGAAGTCGACTGAGGGATCCAGCCCGAGCACGGCCTTGGTTGCCGCGACCTCATCGGCACCGAGGGCAGCACCGTGTGCTTTGGCGGTGTTGCGCGCGCGCGGGGCCGGCCAGGCCATGGTGCTGCGCATGGCAATGAACGTGGGGCGTTCCTGCTGGTCGCAGGCAGCCTCAAGGGCAGCGCTGAGCGCCAGGACGTCGATGTCGCCGTTGGGGGTCATGCCGACGTAGTGGACATCCCAGCCGTAGGCCTCGTAGCGCGCCACCACATCCTCGGTGAAGGCCACGGCGGTATCGCCCTCGATGGAGATGTGGTTGTCATCCCAGATCACGGTGAGGTTGGCGAGACGCTGCACCCCAGCGAGGGAGGATGCCTCCCCGGAGATGCCCTCCTCCAGGTCTCCATCGGACGCGATGACCCACACGCGATGATCGAAGGGGCTGAAACCCCACGGGGCGTCCGGGTCGAGGAGGCCGCGCTGGTAGCGCGAAGCCATCGCCATGCCCACGGCCGTGGCGACACCCTGGCCAAGGGGCCCGGTCGTCGTCTCGACGCCCACCGTGTGCCCGTACTCGGGGTGACCCGGTGTCAGGCTGCCTGCCTTGCGGAATGACTGGAGGTCGGAGAGTTCCAGCCCGTAGCCCGAAAGAAAGAGCTGGATGTACAGCGTGAGGCTGGAGTGTCCGCAGGAGAGGACAAATCGGTCCCTGCCGAGCCACGACGGGTCGTGCGGGTCGTGTCGAAGGAAGCGCTGGAAGAGCAGGTAGGCGGCGGGGGCGAGGCTCATGGCGGTGCCGGGATGCCCGTTGCCCGTGCTCTGGACCGCATCCATCGCGAGGCCACGAATGGTCGCTACTGCACTGCGGTCCATGTCGTCCCACGTGAGGGGGCCTTCTCCAATGAGCGGACGGGGCTGGGGCAGGGGCTGGGTATCGGTCACCCCGGAAGCCTAGCGACGGGACCTGCCGTTGCACGTGGCATCGTTAGACTGCAAGCGGAAGTTCCAGATTCCTTAGCCCGCGGTCCATTTGCCGCGGCCCAACGAGGGGACGCCATGGCCCAGGTCGAGCAGAGGCCTGGCGGCAGCGACCTCTCGGGCTGGCGGACCATCCGCAACTACGTCGCCATCACTAAGCCGCGCATCATCGAGTTGCTCCTGGTGACGGCTATCCCGTCGATGATCCTCGCGGCCCAGGGCTGGCCCGATCCTGTGACGGCCATCGCCGTGATCGTCGGAGGCATGCTCGCCGCGGGTGGCGCCAACGCCTACAACAGCGTCTACGACCGCGACATCGACGCCGTCATGGCGCGCACGCACGCGCGTCCGGTGGCGACCGGAGCCGTGTCTGTGCGCGGCGGACTGGTCCTCGCGACCCTTCTGTCGATCGCGAGCGTCGTCGTGCTGGCGACCTTCGCCAACCTGCTCTCAGCTGCGCTGGCGATCGTGGCCATTGCCTTCTACGCGGTTGGCTACACCATGCTGCTCAAGCGACGGACGTCGCAGAACATCGTCTGGGGCGGGGCTGCCGGCTGCATGCCGGTGCTTATCGCGTGGTCTGCGGTCACGGGCTCCCTGTCGTGGACGCCGGTCGTGCTTTTTCTCATCGTTTTCTGGTGGACACCGCCGCACTACTGGCCGCTGTCGCTGCGATACCGGGACGACTACGCCGCTGCAGGGGTCCCGATGCTGCCCGTCGTCACCGACGTACGGACGGTGACGAGGAGCATCGTGATCTATTCGTGGATCATGGTCGCGACGTCTCTGCTCCTCATCCCCGTGGCGCCCATGGGGTGGGTGTATTCACTGTCGGCGGTCGTCCTGGGCGCGGTCTTCCTGACCGAGGCGCATCTGCTGCGCCGTCGTGCCCTTGCCGGTGCCGAGAACGTCCGGCCCATGCGTCTTTTCCACTGGTCGATCACCTACCTCGCACTGCTCTTCCTTGCGGTCGCGATCGATCCCTTCGTGACCGTCTAGTCAGCGGGGACGAGGCCGCGCGCCCGCAGACTGAGCACGACGAAGACCGCCATCATCCACACGAGGCATGCGCCCAGCATGTGGATCGCGACGAGGACCCAGGGCAGGCCGCTGAAGTACTGCGCGTAGCCGATCAGGCCTTGGACCAGCGCCACCGCGAGCAGGATCAGAGTCAGCGTGACGGTGCGACGGGGCGCGTGAGTGACCCGCAGGGCGACCAGGAGCCCGACCGTGAGGCCGAGGAACAGAAGCACGGAATCCGCGTGCAGCCACGCGACCGTCCGCGGGTCGACACCGAAGCGTGCCTCCGTGTCGGCGTCGCCTGAGTGAGGCCCGCTCCCGGTCACCACCACGCCGAGTACGACGACGACCGCCGTCACCAGAAGCAAGCCCCAGGCCAGTAGACGGACCTCTGGTCGCACCAACTGCGTCACGGGGCGATCGCCTGGCTCACCGGATCTGACGACGAGCACAACACAGCCCGCAATGATCGCGATCGACACGAGGAAGTGAGCGGACACGGCCCAGGGGTTGAGGCCGGTGAGGACGGTGACTCCGCCGAGCACCGCCTGGACAACCGTGCCGACGATGGGGATCGCCGCGAGGGCGAGGACCGCCCCGCGAGCATCCCCGCCAGTCCGCCGCTGGCGCCGCCACCAGGCGAGGGCTCCGAGGATCGCTGCCAGGGCGAGTGCCGCAAGCACGAAGGTGAGCAGGCGGTTGCCGAATTCGACGTACTTGTGCCAGGCCTCCTCCTGCCGCGACGTGGGGATGTAGGAGCCCTCCACGCACTCGGGCCAGGTGGGGCACCCGAGGCCGGAGCCAGTGAGGCGCACGATGCCTCCCGTGACGACGATCCCGATCTGGGCCACGAGATTCGCGATGAAGATGCCGCGCAGCCAGCGCGGCGCACGTGCTGCTTGGCGGGAGGTGGTCTCGGTGGGGTAGGTGTCCGCCGTCATGTCTCGAGCCTATGACGGAAGCGTGGAGGCGGCGTGCCGGGAGAGCCCGACCGCCGGAATCGCGCGCAGTCAGCTCCAGCGGAAGGTGCGCACCGCGATGATCAGGCCCGCGAGGCCCCAGGCGGCCACTAGGACGGCATCCACGACGAGCGAGCCGGCCGCGGCCCCGGTGACACCAGCACCCCATCTGAGTAAGTCGCCGAGCGCAGACGAAGGCAGGAACGCCACGATGGTGGCGAGCGGGCCCGGGAGGTCCGTGGCCGGAAACGTCGTGCCACCGACGACCACAAGGAGGAGAAACACGGCGTTGGCGATGGCCAGAGTGGCCTCGGCCCGCACCGCGCCACCCAGGGCGAAGCCCAAGGCCGCGAAGGTGAGCGTGCCCAGGATGGCCACGGGGATGAGGCTCAGGGACGCCAGGGAGGGGCGCCAACCCAGCGCGAGCGCCGTGCCCGCCAAGAGGACGAGCTGGATCCCCACCATGGCCAATGCTGCGAGTGCCCGTGCTCCCAGGATCGCCTGCCGGGACAGCGGCGTCGTCGCGAGCATGAGGAGCGCGCCCGAGCGACGGTCGAAGCCCACGCTGATGGCCAGCGAGGTGAAGGCACTGGCAATGATCGCGACGGCGAGGACGCCGCCGAGAGCCTCGGGCACTCGATCGGGACCGGCCGGTGCATCCAAGGGGACGGCGCTCACCAGCGTGACGCCGAGGAGCAATACCACCGGGATGATCAGGGTGAGGAGGAGTTGCTCACCATTGCGCACGAGGAGGCGCAGCTCGAATCCTGCCTGGACAATCACGTGGCGCTCCCCGTGTCGTCGGTAAGGCGCCAGTAGGCATCGGCGAGGGATTCGGAGCCGACCCCGAGATTGCGCGGCTGCACCCCGTGCTGGGCGCACCACGACGCGACCGTCGCGAGTATCTGGGGAGAGGCTCCGCCCTCGATGCGATAGCGACCGGGGGAGATCTCGGTAGCAACGGCCCCCTCGGGTAGGGCGTCCACGAGGCTGCGCACATCAAGGTGGAGAGGCCCGTCGAAGGTGACGACCTCGGTGCCCGTCGGCACCAGGGAGGCGAGTGGGCCACTGGCGCGGACCTGCCCTGAGGCGATGATCGCCACGTCATCCGCGAGCGCCTCCGCCTCATCAAGAAGGTGCGTGCACAGCAGGACTGAGCGACCACGATCACGGAGCCCAGCGATGGCATCCCAGACGATGGCGCGGCCGCGGGGATCCAACCCCGCCGTGGGTTCGTCGAGAATCACGAAGTCGGGGTCACCCACGAGCGCACACGCGAGGCTGACACGTCGTCTCTCGCCACCGGACAGGCGGCGGACGGTGGTGCGCCCCAGTCGATCGAGTCCCAGTAGAGAGATGAGTGGTTCTGCGCTCCCCGGTGCACTCCTCAAGCGTGCGACATGGCGCACGACCTCGGGCGCTCGGGCACCCGTGGGCAACCCATCGTCTTGGACCATGACGTTGACGCGCTGCCGAGCAGCAAGGCGTCCCGGTGCGCCGCCGAGCACCTGGGCACGCCCGGACACCGGACGCACGAGCCCGGCAAGGACTCCCACGGTCGAACTCTTCCCTGCTCCATTGGGCCCGAGTAGCGCCGTGATGGCTCCGTCACGTACCTGGAGATCGAGGCCGTCCAGGGCTCTCGTGCCCGGGGCATAGGACACGACGACCCCGTCGAGGCGTGCCGCGTCCATCCCGGCAGTCTCCCGCAGTCCTGGGACGCGACGATGGGCCCCCCGGTGGCCGACCGGCAAGGAGCAGATCGGCCGAAACAGGCACCCCGAGGTTGCGCCGCGGGGGATTTATGACACACTCGGGGTGTGAAATTCCCCAGCCCCGGAGCCGAGCGCGTGGCGCGCTCGCTTCTCGACGGTGGCCCAGCCACGGCGGCGGAGCTCGCCGGGCGTCTGGGCCACAGCCCCACGGTGGTGAGGCGGCATCTCGACGCGCTGGCGGCTGAGGGATTCGTGCAAGCAGATGACAGCCGTCCCTTCGGGCCGACACCCGTGCGCGGTCGTGGCAGGCCTGCGCGCGTGTTCTCACTCACGGACGCGGGGAGCCACGCGTTCGACGTGGACTACGACGACCTCGCTGTTTCCGCGCTCGCGTTCATCGAGCGGACGTACGGCGAACAGGCCGTGCTGGACTTCGCACGTGAGCGTGCCGAGATGCTCGTGGCCCGTCACCGCACGGCGCTCGCGGAGCCCTCGGACGTGCGCGTCAGGCTCACGCTGCTTGCGTCGGGTCTCGCAGAGGATGGCTACTCCGCGACTACGGTCGACACGGAAGCCGGGCCACAGCTGTGCCAGCACCACTGCCCGGTGCGTCACGCCGCCGCCCGATTCCCGCAGATCTGCGAAGCAGAGACCGAAGCCTTCGAGCAATTGCTGGGATCCCATGTCCTGCGTCTCGCCACGATCGGTCGTGGCGATGGCGTATGCACCACCCTTGTACCCGCCCTCATGAACCGGAGGACCTCCGCATGACGTCAACCGCGCACCCCGAGCTCGACGGCCTGGGCCGCTATGAGTACGGCTGGCATGACACTGACGTCGCCGGCGCCACCGCGCGTCGTGGCATCAACGAGGACGTCGTGCGAGAGATCAGCGCGCTCAAGAACGAGCCCGAGTGGATGCTTGATCTCCGCCTCAAGGGCCTGCGACTCTTCGGTAAGAAGCCCATGCCGACCTGGGGCTCCAACCTCAGCGGGATCGACTTCGACAACATCAAGTACTTCGTGCGCTCGACGGAGAAGCAGGCGACGAGTTGGGATGAACTGCCCGATGACATCAAGTCGACGTACGACCGACTCGGCATCCCGGAGGCTGAGAAGCAGCGCCTGATCGCCGGCGTGGCAGCTCAGTACGAATCCGAGGTCGTCTACCACAAGATCCGCGAAGACCTCGAGGAGCAGGGCGTCATCTTCCTCGACACCGACACCGGCCTGCGCGAGCACGAGGACCTCTTCCGCGAGTACTTCACCTCGGTTATCCCCGTCGGCGACAACAAGTTCGCGGCGCTCAACACCGCTGTCTGGTCCGGTGGCTCCTTTATCTACGTGCCGCCCGGCGTCAAGGTCGAGATTCCCCTGCAGGCCTACTTCCGGATCAACACCGAGAACATGGGGCAGTTCGAGCGCACGCTGATCATCGTGGACGAGGGTGCGTACGTGCACTACGTCGAGGGCTGCACCGCACCGATCTACTCCTCGGACTCACTGCATTCCGCCGTCGTGGAGATCGTGGTCAAGAAGGATGCGCGCTGCCG
>CAZLNF010000011.1:0-17862 GCA_964560885.1 uncultured Actinomyces sp.
GTCGCGATGGCGATGCCCTTGGTGATGGCCTTGGTGGAGTTGCCGACCGCGTCGAGACGCGTGAGCACCGCGGCGCCCTCGCCCTCGACGTCGCCCGACATCTCCGCGATGCCCTGGGCGTTGTCCGACACGGGGCCGAAGGTGTCCATCGAGACGATGACGCCGACCGTGGTGAGCAGGCCGGTGCCGGCGAGCGCGATGGCGAAGAGGCCGAGGATCACGACACCGCCGCCGAGCAGGTAGGCGCCGTAGACCGCCGCGCCGATGATGAGCGCGGAGTAGACCGCCGACTCGAGACCGAGCGAGATGCCGGACAGGATGACGGTGGCAGGACCGGTGAGCGAGCTCTTGGCGACATCGTCGACCGGTCGGCGGTTGGTCTCGGTGAAGTACGCCGTGAGCTGCTGGATCACCGCGGCCAGGATGATGCCGATGAAGACTGAGCCGATGACGTAGAAGCGCGGATCGATGGGATCGCCCTCGCCGAGCGTCTCGGCCGCGAGGCCGCCGATCGAGGTGATCTCACTCCACGATGCGGGGACGAAGACGAAGATCGCTGCAATAACCAGGACCGCTGATATCACGGCGGAGATGAAGAAGCCTCGGTTGATCGCACTCATACCGGAGCGATCGCTCGCACGCGGGGAGACCGCGAAGATGCCGATGACAGCGGTGACGACGCCGATCGCGGGGATCACCAGCGGGAGGACGAGGCCGAGCTCACCGAAGGCTGCCTTGCCGAGGATGAGCGCCGCGACGAGCGTGACGGCGTAGGACTCGAAGAGGTCGGCTGCCATGCCCGCGCAGTCGCCGACGTTGTCGCCCACGTTGTCGGCGATGGTCGCCGCATTGCGGGGGTCGTCCTCAGGGATGCCCTGCTCGACCTTGCCCACGAGGTCAGCGCCCACGTCGGCTGCCTTGGTGAAGATGCCGCCGCCCACGCGCATGAACATCGCCAGCAGTGCCGCGCCGAAGCCGAAGCCCTCGAGCACCTTGGGCGCCTCACCCTTGTAGACGAGGACGACGATCGCCGCACCGAGCAGGCCGAGGCCGACGGTGAACATGCCCGCCACGCCACCGGTGCGGAAGGCGATCTTCATGGCCTTCTGCTCACCCGAGTCATTGGCCGCGGCGGCCACACGCACGTTGCCGCGCACGGCGAGCCACATGCCCATGTATCCGGTGATGGCAGAGAAGACCGCTCCGACGAGGAAGAAGATCGAGCGACCGATCCGCTCGCTCGTCGTCTCCGCGGGGAGGAGGAAGAGGACGAAGAAGACGATGACCGCGAAGATCGCCAGCGTCTTGAACTGGCGATTGAGATAGGCGGCCGCTCCCTCCTGGACCGCCGCGGCGATCTCCTTCATGCGCGAGGTGCCCTCGCTGGCCGACAGCACTTCGCGCACGAGCACGAAGGCGACGAGCAGGGCGAGTACGGCGATGACGGCGACGACGACGACCGTGATGAAGTTGGTGCCGGTCAGGTCGATCGCGGCAGCAGCGGTGGTCATGTGACTCCCTGGTGGACGCGGCCGGGCGGGCGGGACCCCCCGGTATCAGGAACGGCCCGTGTAACGGGCCGAAACTCCCCGGGATCTTACGCAGGCCCGCCGGCTGCGGTCCGGGGGGTCGGTCGGGGGAGTCATGATGGCCCCCGGATGGACGCAGACACGGACGATCGCGGCACCGCCGCCCTGGGCGCCCTGGCGGCACGCCCCTCCGGGCGGAAGGTGGTCCGCCACCTGCCCGCGCGTCCAGGCACCCCGGGGGCATGGCCCCCAGACACGCCCGAGGTGCTCCTCGACCGGCTGTCTGCCCGTGGCATCGCGACGCCGTGGTCGCATCAGGCCGAGGCGGCTGCCGCGGCCCTGCGTGGCGAGCACGTCGTGGTGTCGACCGGCACCTCCTCGGGCAAGACCCTGGCCATGTGGCTGCCGAGTCTGTCCACGCTGCTCGCCGACGATCGCGCCTGCGTCCTCTACCTCTCACCCACCAAGGCGCTCGCGCATGATCAGCTCGCGGCACTGATCGAGCTCGATGTCCCCGGCGTGCGCGCCGCGACGTACGACGGTGACACACCCGCCGACGAGCGCGCATGGGTGCGGGCGCACGCCAACTTCATCCTCACGAATCCCGACCTCGTGCATCGTTCGCTGCTGCCGCGCGCATCGGCATGGTCTCGGGTCCTGCGACACCTGAGCTTCATCCTCGTCGACGAGGCGCACCACTACCGCGGGATGTTCGGCTCGCATGTCGCCATGGTGATCCGGCGCCTGCGGCGGCTCGCAGCCCTGCAGGGCAGCGATCCCGTGGTGATCTGCGCCTCCGCCACGATGGCGTCTCCCGGGGAGGCTGCAGCGCGACTCATCGGAGCGCCGGTGACGCCCGTCGAGATCGACGGTTCCCGCCATGCTGCGGTCACCGCGGTGCTGTGGGAGCCGCCCGAGGCCGTGGGGATCTCCCACCACGACCCTGCCAAGCCCACCCCGCGCAGGTCGGCACTCGCCGAGACCGCCGACGTCCTCGCCGACCTGGCGAGCGAGGGCAGGCGCACCCTCGCCTTCGTGCGCTCGCGGCGCGGAGCCGAGGTCGTGGCGCAGCGGGCGCGTGATGAGCTCGCCGAGGTGGATCCCGAGCTCGCCGACTCAGTCGCGGCGTACCGCGGCGGATACCTGGCCGAGGAGCGTCGCGCACTCGAGGCGGATCTGCGCGATGGCCGTCTGCGTGCTGTCGCCACGACCAATGCGCTCGAGTTGGGCATCGACATCAGCGGACTCGACGCCGTCGTCGTCGCCGGCTGGCCGGGCACGCGCGCGTCGCTGTGGCAGCAGTGGGGTCGCGCCGGTCGCGGCGATGACGAGGCGCTGGCTGTGCTCATCGCGCGCGAGGATCCGCTCGACCGCTACGTGCTCGAGCACCCGGGTGTCGTCTTCGACCAGCCCGTGGAGTCGGTGGTCTTGGATCCCGCGAATCCCTATGTGCTGGCCCCACATCTGGCGGCGGCCGCGGCCGAGCACCCGCTCACCGACGACGATGCGATCACCTGGTTTGGCCCCACGGCACCCGCGCGCCTGATCGACCTGGCTGCGCAGGGCACGCTGCGCCACCGCCGCACCGGCTACTACTGGACTCAGCGTGGCTCCGCCGCCGAGCGCATCGACCTGCGCGGCGATGCCGCACCTCCCGTGCGCCTCGTCGAGGAGGGCACGGGTCGACTGCTCGGCACCGTGGAGGCCGCGCGGGCCCCCGCGACGGTGCATCCCGGCGCGGTCTACCTCCACCAGGGGGTTACGCACCTTGTCACTGCACTTGATCTCGACGAATCCGTGGCCATGGTCCGCGTGGAGGAGACCGACCACACGACGACCGCCGAGGAGGTGGCCGACTACCGCATCCTCGGGGTCGACCGTCAGATCGCCTGGGGCGACGCTGACATCGTCGTCGGCGAGGTCGAGGTGACATCCCAGGTCGTGGGCTACGTCCGACGCCGTGCGGGCAGTGGGGAGATCCTGGGCCGCGAGTCGCTGGAGATGCCGGAGCGCACCCTGCGCACGCGGGGCACGTGGTGGACGGTGAGCGCGGATCAGGTCGCCGTGCTTGCGTCGGCAGGGATCGACCTCGGGGGTGCGGCACATGCCGCGGAGCACGCGGCGATCGGTCTCATGCCGCTCATCGCGACGTGCGACCGCTGGGATATCGGCGGAGTGTCCACCGAACTCCATCCGGACACCGGGCGCTGCACGGTCGTGGTCTACGACGGCCACCCCGGTGGGGCAGGCTTCGCTGATCGTGGCTTCGAAGCGGCCCAGCATTGGTGGCGCGCGACGCGCGACCACATCGCGTCGTGCGAGTGCGACGCGGGCTGCCCGTCGTGCGTGCAGTCGCCCAAGTGCGGCAACGGCAACGAACCCCTGGACAAGCGCGGGGCGGTCCTTCTCCTCGATGCACTGCTCGCGGGCGCACCGGCTTCGGGCGCGTAGGACCACGCCTCATTGAGCAATCCCGGCGCGCGACGCACTCGGGATCACGGGGGCTTCGCGCCCGGCCCACTGTGCGAGGCGCCCCAGCATCTCCGGGGCAGGCAACCCCACGGTGACGACGGCGTCACTCCCCTGGAGGGAGCACGCCACGGAGATGGCCCCCTGGGCTCGCGCGACCTGCTCGGCCACGTCGCAGCCATGTGCGGCGGCGGCGAGGGCTGCGAGGTCGGCGGCGACAGCGGCGCGCTGGTGACCGACCGTCAGCGCGACGACCGCGAGGATCACCAGGCCCGATGCCATGACGACGAAGGCGAGCGCGATGCCAAGCACGGTGGCAACTCCCCGATCCTCCCGCCAGCGAGAGTTCACCATCGCGGATCCCCTGTGGACTGCTCAGCACCCGTGACTGACTCGGCGGTGCCCACGGACCACTCGGGTGCGGCATGCGCTTCGGCACTCACCGTCACCGACCAACCGGTGAAGCCAGCGAGCGGAGGTGACACCTGCTGGCTCGCTTCCACGCGGATGAGGCCGTCGACCTCGGCCAGGTCTACGTCGACTCCGGGGACAGGGGTCGTGTCGACCACGCCGCGGGCGGCCTGTCGCGCCGCCGTCTGGGCGACGTCGAGGAGGCGGACATAGGTCGCCCCCAGCGACGTCACCCAGACGAGCAGCACCGTGACCGCCAGGAGCACCGGGATCACCAGCGCTGCCTCCACGACGACACTGCCGCGATCACCGCGCCGTCCCGGGGCGTGATGGGCATCCAGGTGCACGGCGACTATCCGAAGAGTGCCGAGAGGGCGTTGGTGATGAGGCCCCAGATGAGGTTGCGTGCCTCTTCGGACATGAGCAGCTTGATGAGCAAGCCGCCGAAGCCGGCCGCCGCCACGGTGCCTACGGCGTACTCGACGGTGGTCATCCCTGCGTCCTCACGGCGGATGCGGGCAACGACCCGGGTGTGTGCCAGGCGATTCAGTGCGGATGTGGTCATGGTCTGCCTCCAGACATGCCGGCGAGACGGCCGGTGCGTGCGAACCGGTGGTCCGCGCCGCCACCGTGCGCCGCGCTCCGTCACGTCAACAGGTCCGCGGGAATGACTGTGGAGAGACGATGTGCTGCGTCACTGGGGATGACGACGCACGTAGGCTGATGTGGTGATGCGGGTGGCGCGGGGGATGTGCGTTGCGCTCGCCGTCAGCGCCGTCTCCCTGATCGCGCCCGCTGCCACCGCTCGAGCCGAGGTCACCGAACTCTGCAGATTCGACGGAGACCGACTGGCCGAGATCAGTGGACTGGCGTACTCCTCGCAGCACGACGGGATCGTCTGGGCCCACAACGACTCCGGCGGCGGCGCGCGTCTCTACGCCCTCGACATCGACAGCTGCGAGATCCGGGCGGTCTTGCGCGTCCGCGGCATCGAGGCACAGGATCCCGAGGCGATCGCGATGGGGACTGGTCCGACCGGGGCGCCCGTGCTGTGGTGGGGCGACGTCGGCGACAACACCTCGCAGCGCCGCTTCATCGAGATCCACGCGATCCCCGAGCCGCCGGACCTGCGCAGCGCAACGGTGGATGCCACGACCTACCGCGTGCGCCTCGAGGAGCGTCAGGACTCCGAGGCTCTGCTTGCGGATGGCGACCAGCTGTGGCTCATCGGCAAGGGGCTGCTTGGCGGCACGGTCTGGGCGCTGCCACAGCCGCTGCCTCCTGGCAAAGAGGTGCGGGCTCGCGCCGTCGGCACCGAGGAAGCCCTCGTGACCGACGCCGCGATGCGCCCGGGCGGTGGTTACGCCGTTCGCGATTACTCAGAGGTGCGCATCTACTCGGGGACACCGCCTGGCACCCTCGAGTCACGCATGCCGCTGCCCGAGCAGGTCCAGGGTGAGGCCATGACGTGGACACCCGACGGCACCTCCCTCATCATCGCGAGCGAGGGTGACGATCGGCTCCTCCTCGTGCCGGTCGGTGCTCCGGAGGACGGCCCATCGACGTCGCCGGAGCCGGCAGCGACGAGCGAGGCGGCGGCGCCGCAGGACTCGGGCTCACCCGCAACGCCGCCGCAGGAGTCGCCCCTGCCCTCGCCAACTGCGGTGGCGGATGCCCTCGAGCCCGTGGACAGGGTCGGGACGCTCGCCGTGCTTGCCCTCGCGATCGGCGCGGGTGTCTTCATCATCTCCGCCGCCGCGGTGGCCATCGCCGTGCGGTTGCGCTCCCGATAGCGAGCGCGCTGCTGCATCCGTGAGGACATGTCACTGCAGGAGGGGAAGGGCAAGGCTCGCCACCACCGGCACGATGCCGAGGAGCAGGAAGGCGGGGAGGAAACACGCCGCGAGGGGTGCCACCGAGCGCACACCGGCAGCGCGTGCCGTCGCCTCGGCCCGCGCTCGCGCCTCGTCGCGCTGATCGTCCGCGACAGAGGCGAGCAGTGCGGCCAGCGGTGCGCCCGTCTCAGCTGAACGCGCAGCCGCGCGGGCTATCGGGCGCAGTGATGGCTCACTTGCCAGCCCCGCCCAGGCACTCGCAGGATCGGCACCGAGATCAAGGGCACCCGTGAGCCGTCCGAGTGGCGTCGCGATCGGATCGCCCAGCGCGTGAGTCACAGCGCGCGCGGCATCCACGGCAGTCGCTCCCGCCGCGAGGCACGCCGCGAGCAGGTCGGCCGCCGCGGGTGCCTGCCGCTCGAGGGTCTCGCGGCGCTGACGCTGGGTGCGGGACTCCATGCGCATGAGCAGGCGGGGTCCGAGAAGCGCGAGGGCAAGTCCGACGCCCACTCCGATAGCACCTCCGACGATGAGGGCGGCGATCACGCCGAGGCACGCGCAGGCGAAACGGATGAGGCCCTTCTGCGACATGGACCCGCGTGAACGCCTGCGCCGGGGGGCCGGTCGCGTGGACAGCCACGCGGCCAAGGCGGCACTGACCGTCGCGAGGACGATCACAGCAATCGCTCCGTGCGCGCGACGATGCGCGAGGCCCAGGCGAGGCCCGCGGCGATGAGCAGCAGTCCGAGCCCGAGGCATGCCCAGCCCAAGGGCGTGCCCAAGAGCCAGCCGATGGGGTCGCCTCCGACGGCAAGCCCGAGCACGATCCCGAGGACAGGGAGCAGGGCGAGCATCCGAGCAGTCGCTCGAGGAGCAGCGAGGTGCGCATCGAGTTGGCGCCGGACTTCCTCCGCGCGTCGGTCCTGGGCCACCAGTCGATCGAGGGCATCGGCCAGCCCCGCGCCCTGGCTCGCGGCCACGCTCCAGCACGCCGCAGCCGACGCGAGGATGGGCTGCGACGACGCACGGGAGTCCTCGCGCAAGGCCCCGACGACATCGCCACCCCAGCGCGCCGCCGCGAGCGTGCGCGTGGCCAGGCCAGCATCTCGGTCGGTGAGTGCACGCTCAAGTGCGCGCGTCGGGGGCTGCCCGGCCCGCACGTCAGCCACTACCTCGGCCAGCGCCTCGCGCAGCGCCGATCGCTGTCGCGCGCGATGACGTCGGGTCAGCAGCCGGTGACGCGCTCGGCCAATCCACTGTCGGGCCATCGGCACGGGCGACGATGGGCGCAGGGAGGGGCGGACGAGGAGCCACGCCGCCGAGCTGGCAAGTGCGGCAGCAATGATCACGGCCATGCGGGTGGCTCCGCTCCAGCTGCGCGAAGGAGCCCTGCGAGGAGCGGCGCCGCCTCCCCGGGCACGAGGCGATCGTCTCGACGCACGAGTGCCGGCACCGTGGACGCCACTCCCTGCGACCGGGAGATGAGGTGCACCTCACTGATCGCGCGCGGTGAGCGCTGCAGGTGGATGACCACGTGGATGCCGGCGGCGATGAGCGCATGGACCGCGTCACGCGGCAATCCCGCCATGAGTCCCAACGCCTCGAGCCGGGCCGGTACGTCGGCGGGGGAATTGGCGTGGACCGTCCCGCAACCTCCCTCGTGGCCGGTATTCATCGCGGCGAGGAGATCCACCACCTCGGCACCGCGCACCTCACCGACCACCACGCGGTCGGGACGCATGCGCAGCGCCTGGCGGACGAGATCGCGGAGGGTGACCAGTCCGGCGCCCTCGAGATTGGCGGGCCGCGCCTCGAGTCGGACGATGTGGGGATGTCGCGGTCTCAACTCGGCGGAGTCCTCGACGAGGAGGATCCGCTGGGCCGGGTCGACCACCTCGAGCATGGTGGCGAGGAGGGTCGTCTTGCCCGATCCCGTGCCGCCGCTGACGAGGAAGGCAAGCCGTGCGTCGATGATCGCGCGCAGCCACTGGGCGCCCCACTCGTCGACCGTGCCCAGGCGGACGAGGTCGTCGAGATCGAAGCCACCGCGGTGCGGGATGCGTAGCGAGATGAGCGGACCATCCGAGGCGATGGGCGGGATGACCGCGTGCAGACGCGTGCCATCGGCGAGCCGCGCATCGACATACGGCGAGGCCTCATCGAGCCGACGACCGGCCAGGGAGGCGAGCCGCTGTGCAAGGCGAAGGATCGCCTCGACCCCAGCGAACCCCACGCCCGCTCTCTCCAGCCCCTGCCCGCGGTCGATCCACACATCGGTCGGCCCATTGACGAGGACATCGGTCACGCGAGGATCGACAAGGAGTGCCTGGAGGGGACCGAGCCCACCAAGCTCATCCCTGAGTGAGCCGACAAGCTCGAGCAGCGACTCATCGCCGAGCACCACT
The DNA here is from genome assembly GCA_964560885.1 of uncultured Actinomyces sp. GTDB lineage: Bacteria > Actinomycetota > Actinomycetes > S36-B12 > S36-B12 > Mxb001. Next base: position 8,650 of record CAZLNF010000011.1, read on the forward strand.
CCTTCGTCGCGCAGAGCGGCCGCGACCCGCGCTGAATCAGGTGCGCGCGTGAGCCCGTCATCGACGAGCCTGCGTCGCACGCGGTCGACCAGCGCGGCACTCACGCCACTGCTCCCGGCACGAGTGAGTCGAGGATTGCCCGAGCGAAGCGACGCGCGGTCGACCGAGGCGTGAGGAAGGGATGGTCTCCTTGGGCGAGTGTGCGGTCGTGACGGAAGGCTGGCAGCACGGGCACCTGCCACTGCGCACCCTCGGCCGCACACCACACGCCCGAATCCCGCGGCGACGTGCGGGCGACAACCGCCACCCGCGTGCACACCTCCTGGATTCCATCGATGAGCGCGGGCACGCGCGCGGCAGTGGCGGGGTGCGGACCGACCACGATGATGACCGCGTCACTGCGAGCCCAGGCGATACGGGTCGCGTCTGCGTCGCAGCGCGGGGTGTCGACGATCGTGCACGGGAATCCGCGTGCGCCCGCTTCGAGCACGGCACTGAGGGCGTCGAATGGCACGGCAAAGCGGGCTTCGGGGGTGCCCGTGAGCACATGGGCGCCATGGACGCTGGGCAGCGCGGTGCGCAGCGATGCCGGCGGAATGCGCCCGCGCGTGTCCGCGAGGTCAGGCCATCGCACGCCACCATCGACAGGGATCGCCGGCCCATAGGGATCGATATCTACGAGCAGCCCGCGTGCCTCGCGCGCGAGGAGCCCGGCCAAGGTGGTGGCCCCTGCCCCTCCCACGCCCGGGACGCAGGAGATGACCGGACCACCGTGAGATGCCGCATCACTCACCTCTGCAAGGCGATCCACCACCCATCGGCCCGCCTCGGGTAACTCGACGACGTGCTCGGCTCCCAGTGCCACGGCGCCCTGCCACGTCGAAGCGGGCGTGTGATCGTCGGTGAGCCCGCTCCCCCGGCGCACCACGACGACGGAGTCACGGCGCGGCAGTGCGCGTGCGGCCGCAGTGACGAGCACGTCGTCGCCCACGAAGACGATGGGGGCACGAGACCACGCGGACGCGTGAGGGTCCTCCCGGACGGTCACCTCGACGCCGGCGGCAGCAGCGAGCCGCACCACGTCATCGAGGAGTAGCGGATCCGCGGTGATGAGTAGGGGACGGGATTCATCTGTCATGGGGGCAGGCTGCGCGTCGGACCGCGCACAACCTCCATCGCCGACGCACCTGGGGATAAAGGAGCGTCATCCGCCCTGTGGATATGGACCTCAGCGGTAGCGTGCCCCTGTGACGCGCACCGCGGCGTTCTTCGACCTCGACAAGACCATCCTGGCCACGTCGAGCGCCTTGGCCTTCGCTCGACCCTTCTACCGCGGCGGCCTCATCAGCCGCAGCGACGTCATCCGCAGCGCCTACGCGCAATTCATCTTCCTCGCCTCCGGGGCGGATCATGACCAGATGGAGACGATGCGGCGCTACATGTCGGATCTGGTCACCGGCTGGGATGTCGCCAAGGTGCGCGAGATCGTGGCGGAGACCATCGACGTGATCATCGACCCGGCCGTCTACGACGAAGCAGTCGCGCTCATCGAGAGTCATCGCGCAGCCGGACGCGAGATCGTCATCATCTCCTCGTCTGGTACCGAGGTGGTCGAGCCGATCGGAGAGCGACTCGGTGCCGACGTCGCGATCGGCACCCAGCTCGTCGTTGACGATGGTCTCTACACCGGCGAGATCCTCTTCTACGCCTACGGCGAGGGGAAGGCTCAGGCCATGCGTGATCTCGCTGCCGAGCGGGACTACGACCTCGCGGGATCCTTCGCCTACACAGACTCGGTGACCGACCTGCCGATGCTCGAGGCAGTGGGCTATCCCACCGCCGTGAACCCCGACGCGGAGTTGCGGCGTATCGCTGGTGAGCGTGACTGGCCGATCGTCGACTTCGCGCGGCCCGTGTCGATGCGCAGCCGTCTGGCGATCGAGAAGAAGCAGGCTGTCGCGGCTGGTGCGGCCGCAGCGGCAGTGAGCGCTGCAGCCCTGGGACTGGCTTGGTATGCCCGAGCCCGCAACAGGCGCCTGGTCTGATGGCCAAGGCCACGCGCGGTCAGCGCATTCTCATCATTGGCTTGCTCACGATCTCCTTGATGACCCCGCCCATCATCATGGCCATCGCCGGGCAGAGCGGACTGGCCTCCGCCTTCGTCTACGGCGGCGTGATCGCCATCGTGGCCTCGTTCTACGGGCTGCGCCTCGCGGTGATCCTCTCGGTGGTGGCGGGCGTCGCCGGGACCATCTCCGCATTGCTCAATCCGCACCCCATCGCGGGCGCGATCTTCTTCGGCCTCTTCACCGGAGCCTGCGCGCTCTCGGCGAAGCAGGGACTGCATAACCCCACGCTCATGGTCCCGATCTTCATCAGCTTCGTGCTCGCCGCACCGCCCGAGGTGGTCGGCATGTCTGATGTCCCGGCAGCCCTGATGACGGGAGCGGTCCTCACCCTTGGCGGCCTGTGGGCCACGGGAAGCGCACGCTTGCTCCTCGGCAACAAGCACGGCAACGGTGAGCGCAAGAGACTCACGACGCGGGCCGCAGTCCTCTACGCCATCACCATGGCCGTCGTCCTGGGCATCGCCACCTGGGGCGTGCTCACTTACGCGAAGTTCCACCAGGGTGCATGGCTCCTGCTCACCCTGATCATCGTGCTCCAGCCAAGCGCGGATGACACCCTCACCCGATCGCTCCAGCGCCTGGGCGGCACGATCATCGGTGGAGCCTTCGCCTTCGTGCTCATCCTCGCTGGCGTGCAGTCGACGCTTGCCTTGGTCATCGGCGGCGTCATCCTCTTCGCCGCCTTGACGGTGCGCTACGCGCTCAAGCGCCCCTACTGGGAGTACGTCACCGTGCTCACTCCCGCGGCCATCCTCCTCAATACGCCCGGGCTCGACGCCATCAGCGTCGCCGAGGACCGCGTCGTCTTCACGATCATCGCCACCGTCGTGGGGGTCACGCTCGCGTTAGCCCTCAAGGTGCTCATCACACAAAGGGCGCCAGCAGAGGAAACCACCTAGCCTGCTGACCATGAATGGGTCCGAGGGCAGCGAGGTCCTCGACACCGGTCCCGAGGGCGCCGAACGCTCCCGCGCGATGGGCCTCATCGTCACCAGCGTCATCGCCATCGGGCTCGCCATTGCTGCGGTTGCCGCGGGGTTGACCTGGTGGGCGGGCCGCCCGCCCGTCTCGGATGCCCTCACCATCGTCGGCATTGCCGTGCTCGGGGCCGAACCCGTCACGATCGTGGCGGAGCCTCCCATCGGCGCGCTGTCGACTCCGGCCGGTGCCGCGCTCCCCGGAGTCACGCTGCGCCTCACCGTCGGCGGAGACCCCGACGGCAATGTCGAGGTGGTGCCCTCGCCGACGGATGCGATCGTCTACGTCGAGGAGGGGCCGGCGGTGACGATCGCACGCGGAGGCTTCGTGGATGTCGACATCACGGTGGCACCCGTGGACTGCGCGCTCGCACGCGAGGGAACCGACCTTGACGAGGCCGGCTATCGGTGGCGTCGCGCCTTCGGCGTCGAGCTGCTCACCACGACCGCAGGCGAGATCGTGCCACTCTCCGACGGCGCCCGCGCGTCGTTCAGCGACGCACTCGCGCGCGCCTGCGACGGCGCTGGACCCCCACCGGAGATGACAGTCACGGGCGCGCGGCGCGGTGGCGAACCCCCGCTCGAAACCATCGGCCTGGTCGTCGACATCGACACCGTGGCCGATCGCCTGGTGGTCACGCCTCTCGACGGCCCCGGCCTGCGCGGACTCGGCTCGGCGGATCGACGCAGGGGCGACGGCATTCCCCTGCTCTGGCTGGTCGCCCCCAGGGCCGAGCACAACGACGACGTCCCCACCGCGTATTCGCAGGTCTTCGTCGTGCGAGGAGAGATGGCCTACCCGTGGATCGTGGGCATCCCGGTCACCGAGGATCTGCCCGCAATGACCCCGCTCACCACGTCGATTCGATAGTGGCGAGATGGACGTCCTCGAAGTCGGCACGCACGACCGTCCCCCCCGTCGCAGGACGCGAGCGGCGACGCGCATCGCGATTGTGGCGGCTGTGGGCATCCTCGCCATCGTCATCAGTGCCGCGGCAATCTCGTGGTGGGTGCAGCACTCAGCGCGTCCCGATCGTCTCGAGGTCGTCGCCCTGGAGGCGGTCGGGCCCTTTGCCATCAGCGGAGCCGACCTCCCCGAAGACTGGCCACGCGGCCTGGTCGTGGGGGCGCTGCGATTGCGCGCGGAGGTCAGTGGTGACCCGCAGCGGACCGTGCGCGTCACATCGGCGGGTGAAGGCGATGCGTACGTCGCGAGCGGCGTCGAGGGCGTGACCGTCCCCGCGGGCGAGAGCGCGGACATCGACGTCATCGTGACGCCGTCGGACTGCGGGGCCCTGGACTCGCCGAGCCCGTCCCCCTTCGTCGATGCCGCGGGCACACCCGTGCCAGTGAGTGAAACGGCGGGCGGGCAACTCCGCGACGCGCTGCTGTCGCTCTGCGCACCGGGTGGCACCGCGCCTGGCCTGACTGCGGCGGAGGCTCGCATCGACGTGTTCTTCCGCGATCGGACCCTCGTCGTCAATGCGCTGTTTTCCTCGGCTGCGGACCGATCAGTGCTGCAGCCGCGCGACGGGACCGCGTTGAGGGGACTTCAGGCGCAGACGGTGGAGCCAGCCGACGATCGCGCACGTGTCCAGTTGCGGTGGCTCATTTCTCCCGGCGAGATGACGCCACAGGCCTCGCTGGTGGGGCGCGTGCGCGCCTTCTCGATCGTCGCAGGCCGGGCCTATCCCTGGCTCCTCACGATGGCTGTCCCCAGGGACTACACGATCACCACGACACCGTCCGCACCTGCGCGCAATGACGGGGTCGACCTCGCCGAGGTCGCCCCGCGGCCCGCAGGATGACGGGACGACGTCAGCGGTGGGGTGCCTCCGCGGAGGCCCCGAATCCCACGGCGGAGGCATTCCACCGGATCCACTCGGCGACACCCGCAGGCTCACCTGAGCGATAGCCCCGCAGGGCCGCGACATAGGAACTCCGTCCGAGCGAGAGCATGCCTGCCTCCGGACAGCTGAGCAGGTCGGGATCGACGCCGCGCCCCGCGAGCACCAGACGCACGCTCGCCCGGGCGATGAGACCAGAGCCCCAACGGAAGGGCTGCAGGGCCATGAGCTCTCCGTGAGCAATCGCGGCCACGACCAGGGCCGGTGCCCCCGTGGGCTGCGTGAGCACGTCAGCCAGGGCGACAAGGCGATCGGGCACGACCGCCCAGGGCGCAGGAGTGCCCGTGTGCAGGGGATCGATGACCTCGTCCTGCTGACGCGGGCGCCCCAGCGCGTCCTCGACCTCGAAGCCGCGCGCGGCGAGCGCATGCAGATGCGCGAGCACCTGCAGTGGTGCGCGCTGCCAGGCGTCTACCTGCCCGGGCACCGCGGTCGTCACGGCGAGCGAAGCGGCGACTGCACGTCCAAGTGGCGAATCATCGAGGCCCGCACGCACGACGTCGAGGGAGACATCGGCACCCTCGAGGGCCGCCGAATCACGAGCACCCGTGAGAGCGGAGGCCGCGACCATCTCCGATGCCCGCGCCCGGACTCCGCGATCCCAGAGCAGCCGGTCGATCTCCTCCCGGGCCGCATCGCAGGCCTCGCCGACGCCCGTCAGACCGGCGAGAGTGGCGAGGGGATCGCTCAGTACGACTGCACCCCCTGGGCCACGAGCTGCTGCAGGACCGCAGGGTCCTGCGCCTCGAGCCACTTCACGAGCTGGGCGTTGGAAACGAACTTCAGGTCCGGGTACTTCGCGGAGGCATCGAGGACATAGCGCGTGATGGCGTTCTGATACGCACCGCACACCCAGGTGTTGAAGTGATTGCCGAAGAAGAAGGGCGCGCGATTGCCGTTGTAGAGCGCGTCGGTCACGGCCATGAGCGAGTCGTACGTCGACTGCTCGATCCGGTCGCACGTCGCCTGGTCGGCCTGCTGCTGGCAGTCGTTTTGCGCGCAGAGGAAGTTGTAGTCCATGGACAGATTCGACCGGTCGTAGCCGATGACCTTCATGGTCTGCAGCGGGAAGTCCCACAGGCCGTACTCGTTCTGCACAGGCCACTGAAGCATCCCGGGATTGGATGCGTCGTAGGTGAAGCCGTTCTCCGCGAAGATCGGGTACATCACGTCGCGCTGGCCCTCGAGGCACGGCGTACGCGCCCCCTGCACCACGCTGTAATTGAAGGGCAGCGGAATCGGGTCGGTGATGCCGTTGTTGGCCGCCCAGTTGTTCATGAAGCCGGCGTCCTGCGCGAATTCGCTCTGCCACTCTGCGGGGCCCCATGAATTGACCGCGCCGTCATTGGGCTCGCACCAGTGACCCAGGAAGTGCGTACCCATCTCGTGGCCGCGCTCGTAGGCCTCCTTGTAGTTGGCAATGCGCCCGACGACCTCCTGCGCATCGTCGGCGAAGCCGATCGCGCTGGAACCCGCCTCGCGGCCAGGAGTCTGGTAGAGGAAACGATCGTCCTCGGGCAGCAGGCACAGTCCGGAGATGAAGAACGTGAAGAAGGCATCCACCTGCTCGGCGGTGTCCAGGTAGTGCCGCATGATGTCGAGGCTGCAGGAGCCGTCGAAGGAGATGGTGACGAACTGCGGCGGCTTCTCGCCCGGAGCGAGCTTCTCCACGGGGAAGTCCGGCTGCGGGAGATTGACCGCGGACACTCCGCCACCCTCACCCATGACTTCGCCGATGGCCGGGGCTGCAGAGGAGTCGGTGGGCAGCGGCTCCGCTGTGGGCGACTCGCCAGTGCCGCCGTCGCTGGGATCGGCGGAGGCCGACGCCGAGGAGTCCGCGGTCGGGGTCGAGGGGGTGCCGGGAAGCACAGCGCCCACCACTAGGCCCATGGCTGCCGCCAGGGCGAGCAGCAGCGGGACGAGCACGCGGGGGCGCATCCGAACCTCCAGTGTTCTGATCGGGGGGACCGACCTCTCCCCATCCTGACGCATGGCGGGCGCCCAAGGCTCCCCGTGACGCGCGGGGGCCGCCGGGCGGCCTACCCGCCCTGTCTCCCAGAGCCCCCTCGCCGCTCAGAGCGGGCGACTACCGTGGCCCATGTCACACGCCGGGAGCACGTGCGGCGGTGAGGACCTCGAGGAGGAAACGTGTCGGACGACGCCCTGGCCAACCTGCTTCAGGAGGACCGGACATTCCCGCCGAGTCCGGAGTTCGCGAGCCAGGCCAATGCCCAGGCCTCGATGTACGACGAGGCCGCGGCCGATCGCCTGGCCTTCTGGGCCGAGCAGGCTCGGCGCCTGACCTGGGCTGAGCCATGGACCGAGGTCCTGGACTGGAGCAATGCGCCGTTCGCGCGCTGGTTCGTCGACGGCAAGCTCAATGTCGCCTACAACTGCGTGGACCGGCACGTGGAATCAGGCCACGGTGATCAGGTGGCCCTGCGCTTCGAGGGCGAGCCGGGCGACACACGCGACCTGACCTACGCCGAACTGCAGCGCGAGGTGAGCAAGGCGGCCCACGCGCTCACAGAGCTCGGAGTGACAGCGGGCGATCGCGTCGCGCTCTACATGCCCATGATTCCTGAGGCTGTCGTCGCCATGCTCGCCTGCGCGCGCATCGGCGCTCCGCACTCCGTGGTCTTCGCCGGCTTCTCGGCGGAGGCCCTGCGCTCACGCATCGATGACGCCCAGGCAAAGCTCGTCATCACCGCAGACGGCCAGAACCGCCGTGGCGCACCCATGCCCCTCAAGCCGGCCGTCGACGAGGCCATCGAGCACACGCCGAGCGTCGAGCATGTCCTCGTCGTCCGCCGCACGGGCGGTGAGGTCACGATGCAGGAAGGTCGCGATGTTTGGTGGCACGACCTCGTCGATCGGCAGCCCGACGTGCACGAGGCGCAGGCCTTCGATAGCGAGCATCCGCTCTTCATCCTCTACACCTCGGGCACCACGGGGAAGCCCAAGGGAATCCTCCACACGAGCGGCGGCTATCTCACGCAGACGGCGTTCACCCACTGGAATGTCTTCGACCTCAAGCCCGAGACCGACGTCTACTGGTGCACGGCCGACATCGGCTGGGTCACCGGGCACAGCTACATCGTCTACGGACCGCTCGCCAATCGCGTGACGCAGGTGATCTACGAGGGCACCCCCGACACTCCCCACAAGGGGCGCTTCTGGGAGATCGTCGAGAAGTACGGCGTCACGATCTTCTACACCGCCCCCACGGCCATCCGGACCTTCATGAAGTGGGGCACGGAGTATCCACAGCAGCACGACCTGTCATCGCTGCGGCTGCTGGGGACCGTCGGCGAGCCGATCAATCCCGAGGCGTGGATGTGGTACCGCGATGTCATCGGAGACGACGAATGCCCGATCGTCGACACCTGGTGGCAGACCGAGACGGGCGCGATCATGATCAGCCCGCTGCCCGGCGTCACGGCGACCAAGCCCGGCTCCGCCATGCGTCCCCTGCCCGGCATCGGCGCAGCGGTCGTCGACGACCACGGCACGCCTGTTGAACCCGGCCACGGCGGCTACCTCGTGCTCACCGAGCCCTGGCCCTCGATGCTGCGCGGTATCTGGGGCGACAACGAGCGCTACGTCGACACCTACTGGTCGCGGTGGCCGCAGTACTACTTCGCCGGTGACGGCGCCAAGATCGACTTCGACGGGGCCCTGTGGGTCCTGGGTCGCGTGGACGATGTCATGAACATCTCCGGGCACCGGATCTCGACCACCGAGGTCGAGTCGGCACTCGTATCGCACCCGACCGTCGCCGAGGCGGCTGTCGTCGGCGCGGCCGATGACGTCACCGGCCAGGGCATCGTCGCCTTCGTCATCCTGCGGGGCGGCGTAGAAGAGGGTGCGGACGGCAGCGAGTACATCACCACCCTGCGCAACCACGTCGCCCACGAGATCGGTCCTATCGCGAAGCCGCGGCAGATCATGATCGTGTCGGAACTGCCCAAGACGCGGTCCGGCAAGATCATGCGCCGACTACTCCGCGACGTCGCGGAGAACAGGGGCCTGGGCGATGTCACGACCCTCGCCGACCCCCATGTCATGCACCTGATCTCGACGGGCCTGCAGACGAGCAGCGGCGAGGACTAGGCGCCACTCAACGATTGAGCCCGCGAGGCGGATGAACCTGCACTGCGGGTAGATTGACACTCGGTGAGCCGGGAAGCCTGGTCGGCA
>CAZLNF010000011.1:17962-20753 GCA_964560885.1 uncultured Actinomyces sp.
TGAACCTGCACTGCGGGTAGATTGACACTCGGTGAGCCGGGAAGCCTGGTCGGCAGTCATACGACCGACCCTGGAGGCCCCGCGTGACCACCCCTGCTGGGAGTCCATTGCCTGATGGCATGACGCACCAGATCTTCGACCGCCCCACTCTCGGCGAGCGCATCTGGCTGCTGCGCGCACTCCGCGGGGAAACCATCGGCGGCGTACTGCTGCTCATCGCTGCGGTCATCGCCATCGCGTGGGCCAATTCACCGTGGGGTGATGCCTACTTCGCATTGGGTGCCATCACCGTCGGCCCCGAGGCACTGGGCCTCAACCTCAGCCTCGCGACGTGGGCTGCCGATGGCATGCTCGCGGTCTTCTTCTTTGTCGCGGGGCTCGAGCTCAAGCACGAGCTCACTCACGGCACGCTGTCCAAGCCCTCCCAGGCTGCCGTCCCCATCGCCGCCGCCCTCGGCGGCATGGCGGTCCCCGCGATCATCTTCGTGGTGATCGTGGCGACGTCAGGGGAGGACGGCGGATTGCGCGGCTGGGCCGTGCCCATGGCCACGGACATCGCCTTCGCTCTCGCCGTGCTCGCGGTCGTGGGGCGCATGCTCCCTGTGGCCTTGCGCGCCTTCCTCCTCACCCTCGCCGTCGTCGATGACCTGGGCGCGATCACGGTCATCGCGATCTTCTACTCCAAGGGCTTTTCCATCGCCTACTTCCTCCTGGCGGTGGCCCTGCTCGGCGTCTACTGGCTGCTGCAGCGGCGCCGAGTGCGCAGTCCCTTCATCTACGTCCCACTCGCGCTCGTCATCTGGTGGGCGATGCACGAGAGCGGCGTCCACGCCACCGTCGCCGGTGTCGCGATGGCGCTGCTCACGCGCTCGAGCACAGACCCCGGGGAGACAGAGTCGCCGGTGGATCGCCTGCAGCGCATGCTCCTGCCTCTCAGTGCCGGATTGTGCGTGCCACTCTTCGCCTTCTTCGCCGCCGGTGTCGACCTGCGCAGCACCGGGCTCATCGAGCCCCTGAGCAACCCCGTCGCGATCGGCATCATGGTCGGCCTCATCCTCGGCAAACCCCTCGGCATCGTCTCCACTGCCTGGCTCATGGCCCGCTTCACGCGCGCACGGCTCAATCCCGCTATCGGCTGGCAGGACGTCCTCGCAGTGGGCGTGCTCGCCGGCATCGGCTTCACCGTCGCATTGCTCATCACGGAGTTGGCCTACTCCACCAATGAGGGGCTTCTCGACAGCGCGAAGGTGGCGGTCTTCTCGGCGTCGGTCATCGCCGCTCTCGTCGCCTCGGTCCTCCTCCTGGCCCGCAATAGGCACTACCGCCGTGCCGCCGCTATCGAGGAGGCCGACGTAGACGGCGATGGGATCCCTGACGTCTATCAAGGGGCCCCGGATGGGGAAGCGGGCACACCTCCCCAGGCGACCCACTAACCTTCGTGAGACGGACAGCGAAGGAGACCACCATGCCTGACACGACTCCCCCGGGGGAGGCCTCGATCAAGGCCCTCGTCGCCGCTGCCGTCGCCGACCTCCAGCGACTCGTCAAGGCGCAGATCGCGCTGGCCAAGCTCGAGCTCCAGCAGACCGGGCGCGCTGCGGGCAAGACCGGCATCTTCCTGGTGACCGCACTGTCGATGGCGGCGCTCGGCGGGATCTTCCTGCTCGTCACGCTCGCGTATGTCCTCGTCGCACTGGGCCTGCCTGTGTGGGCCGGCTTCGGCATCGTGACGCTTCTGCTCTTCATCGTGGCGGCCATCCTCGGACTCCTCGGCAAGAAGGAAGCGAGCAAGATCAAGGGCCCGGACCGCACGATCGCGCAGATCGAGCAGACCAAGACGACCCTGCAGGGGGCTGTCGAACAGGTGACGGAGTCGCGCGCCCTGCCCGAGCGCTGACGCCACGTGCTCCTCGATCCAGACGTCATCATCCGCGCGCCCGGTCCCTGGGCACATCGTGAGGTTTCCGCTAACGGAGCGCGCTTCCACATCGTCGAGGCCGGCGAGGGTCCACTCATCGTCTTCCTGCACGGCTTCCCCACCCTCTGGTGGTCCTGGCGACATCAACTCCGCACGTTCGTCGACGCCGGCTACCGGGTCGTCGCGATGGACCTGCGGGGCTACGGCGGCTCAGACCACACCCCGCACGGCTACGACCCCACGACCCTCTCCCGCGACGTCGCGGGCGTGATTCGCAGCCTCGGCGAGCCTTCGGCGACCGTGATCGGCCACGGCTGGGGTGGCCTGATCGCGTGGAGCATGGCCGTGCTCGATCCCGAGGTGGTGGATGCCATCGTCCCGGTGTCCATGCCGCACCCACGGCGATTCCGGGCGGCCATCGTGCGGGATGCCATCCAACGTCGACAGGCTCTCTACGCCGTGGGCTTCCAATGGCCCTTCCTGCCCGAGCGCTCACTCATGGCAGACGACTGCTCCCGCGTCGCAGAGATCCTGCAGTCGTGGTCGGCGACGCCGGGGTGGCCCGATGCACAGACCGCGCTCGCTTATCGCTCCGCCTTCTCCCTGTGGCCGACCGCTCACTGCGCGGTCGAATACCACCGCTGGGCGCTGCGCTCGCTCGTGCGCACCGACGGTGTCCGCTACGGCCATCGCATGGAGACGCCCATCGAGGTCCCGGTGCTCCACATTCACGGCGCCGAGGATCCCTCCGTGCTCCTGCGCAGTGCCGAGGGCTCCGGCGAGTGGGTGCATGGGCCGTACGAGTTCCGCGTCATCGAATCTGTCGGGCACTTCCCGCACGAGGAGGCACCGGAGCAATTCGACGCGCTCGTG
>CAZLNF010000012.1:0-19947 GCA_964560885.1 uncultured Actinomyces sp.
GGGAGGGCGTGTGCTGCCCCGGGTGCCGAAGAGGATGCGAGGCTGCTTGCCGCCGCGGAGCGGATGCGGATGGGCCGAGACCAGCTCGGCCAGGAAGGCATTGAGCCGCGAGGTCGGAACGCGTGTCTCCCAGCCGGCAAGCGCCTCATCGAGAGCCGGCACCAGCTTCTGCACGTGACGGCCGGTGAGCGCCGAGACATTGACCCTCGGGGCCCAGCGCACCTGCACGAGTTCGCGATCGATCTCGCGCTCGAGGTAGCGCTGGCGGTCCTCGTCCATGAGGTCCCACTTGTTGTACGCGATGACCAGCGCGCGCCCACTCTCCACCACCAGGGAGAACAGTCGGAGGTCCTGCTCGCTCAGCGGCTCGGAGGCGTCCACGAGCACGAGAGCGACCTCGGACTTCTCGAGCGCAGCCCGGGTCCGCAGACTGGCGTAGTACTCGTGGCCGCTCGCCTCGCGCACCCTGCGACGGATCCCGGCGGTGTCGACGAACCACCATTCGCGATCGCCCAGGACGATGAGTTCGTCCACCGGATCGACGGTCGTGCCCGCTACCGAATCGACCACCACGCGAGCGTCTCCGGCAAGCTTGTTGAGCAGTGAGGACTTGCCCACGTTGGGCTTGCCCAGCAGTGCCACGCGTCGCGGCCCTCCGCCACGCACCCTGCCCTGACCCTCTTCGGGGAGGAGCGCCACGACCTCATCAAGGAGGTCACCGCTTCCCCGACCGTGCAGGGCGGAGACGGCATGCGGCTCACCGAGGCCGAGCGACCACAGGGCTGCAGCATCGGACTCGGTGCGGGCGTCATCGACCTTGTTGGCGACGAGCAAGACGGGTACGCCGGCCTTGCGCAGCACGCGCACCACGGACTCGTCGGCGTCGAGCGCGCCGACGGTGGCATCGACCACGAAGAGGACCACATCCGCGTCTGCCATCGCCCGCTCCGCCTGGGCGGCGATCTGCGCTGCCATGCCGCGGGCGTCGCGCTGCCAGCCACCCGTGTCCATGAGCAGGAACCGGCGACCGTTCCAGTCCGTTTCGTAGGTCACGCGATCCCGCGTCACCCCCGGCACATCCTCGACGACGGCCTCTCGGCGTCCCAGGATGCGATTGACCAGCGTGGACTTGCCGACATTGGGCCGCCCGACGACTGCCACGACGGGGAGTAGCTCGTCCTCTTCCACGGCGGTGTCGAGGTCGTCGATCTCCCCGAACTCCGCGATGGCCGCGGCCCTGGCGGCCGCCACGAGAGCCTCAGCGGCGTCGTCGAGGGTGTCATCGGCCAGGTCGTCGACCCAGGGGGCGTCCTCGCCCAGGACGTCGAGGTCAGCCTCGGGAAAATCGCCGTCGGAAGTCACGACGGACCATTGTCCGGTGCTGCCCCATCCGGACCGAGGGCGACCCCATCCAGGCGCCCCATGCGCACCGCGGCGCCCTCCGCATGGTCGGTCACTCGCTGGCGCACCCATTCGGCCGCCTGAAGGACAGTGGAGCGCCTCATGGGGTCTGCCTCCACACACACCTCGAAGGGCTCACCCACCACGACGTCGATCGCCGAGCGCCAGGCCGGAGGATCACCCGCGTGCCGGCCTGACCCGCCGAACACCACAGCCGGGAGGACCAGGGCCGAGGAACGCAGGGCGAGGTAGCCGGCAGCCCGCTCAAGTCCGCCACCGGACCAGGCACCCACGGCACCTCCCGCGCGCAGGCACTCCAGCGCACGGCGAAGGGCCGGTGCAGGATCGGCCTCATCGACGACGATGCGCCCGGGGAGCCTCGCCCCCACCGCGGAGAGTGCGCCGGCATCGACGAGGACCTCCACCGGCCGGGGCAGGCAAGTTGCCAAAGCGGTGGCGTCGAGGAAGCCGAGATGGGGGGCTACGACGAGCAGGGGTCCTCGCCTGGGGCAGTGATGCGCGCCGTGGACGCGTAGCCGATATCCCCAGTGAAGCATCGGCGCGAGGAGATTCCGCGCGGTAGCACCCGATGTCATCGTGGGTCCGGGGTCATCGTGAGTCCGGGATCATCGTGAGTCCGGGGGCAGCGCACGGAGCACCGCGTCGATCACCTCGGCGAGGGTCAGATCGGTGCCGTCGATGGCCACTGCATCCTGCGCCTGCTGCAAAGGCGACACCGCGCGCGTCGAGTCGAGTGCATCCCGCGACTCCAGATTGGCGTGGGCCGAGGCGACACTCGCGCTGCCGGAGCGCTCCGCTTCCTCGCGCGCCCTGCGCGCAGCGCGCGCATGCACATCAGCCGTGAGGTAGACCTTCAGATCCGCGTCAGGCAGGACGACCGTGCCGATGTCGCGCCCCTCCATGACGACGCCCCTCCCGGCCGTGACCGCCGCGTCGACCATGGATCGCTGACTGCGCACGAGGCGCTCGCGGACCTCCGGCACCGCCGCCACGCGGCTCACCGCGTCGGCGACCACAGCATCCCTGATGTCCGCGGATACATCCCGGCCATCCACCGACACTCCGGGATCGGCGGGATCATCACGCAGCACGATGACCGGCTCATCACAGCGCGCAGCAATGGCCTCGGGGTCGTCCACGTCCACACCCTGCTCGAGCATCCACCAGGTCATCGCGCGATACATCGCACCCGTGTCGACGTAGTGCAGGCCCAAGCGCTGCGCGACTCCCCGCGAAGTGCTCGACTTGCCTGACCCCGAGGGCCCGTCGATGGCGATGATCAGACCGGACACATTGCCACCCTAGGCGCGGACGTCGAAGCCGAGTGAGCGCAGCCCCTCCGCAAGCCGCGCGGAGACCTCGGGTCGCACGGAGAGTTCCACCAGACCCGACGGCTTGCCCAAGACGTGGTCGATCCGGACATCCTCGAGGTTGATGTCGAGTTGCCCCGCGGCGACGAAGAGCCGGCCGAGCTCACCTGGCTCGTCGCGGATGATGACGGGGACAAGGTCGTACGCCGTGTCCGCATCCCCGTGCTTGCCCGGGATACGGCGCCGCCCCGCCACACCGCGCTCGAGCGCACCCGTGACGTCCTTCTGCTCCCGGAGCTGCGCGATGACGTCATCCAGGTCCTGCGAGTAGGCCTCGAGGACGTCAGCCACGGAGGTGGCATTGGAGTCCAGGATCGCGCGCCAGAGCGATGGGTCAGACGCCGCGATACGCGTCATGTCGCGCAGCCCCTGGCCGGAGACGACCACGGCGTCTGGATCCGCGTCGAGCAGGCGCGCAGCAAGGAGGGATGAGAGCACCTGCGGCGCGTGGGAGGTGAGGGCCACGGCGCGATCGTGATCATCGGGTGACATCACCACCGGCACTGCGCCGCACGTGACAGCGAGGTCGCGCACCGACTCGACGCGCTCGGCATCGCTCTCGGGCAGCGGGGTGATCACCCACACCCGGTCGTCAAACAGGTCATGGCGCGCTGCCCCGGCCCCCGACGTCTCGCGACCGGCGAGGGGGTGACCACCGACGAGGCGCGTAGGGTCGGCACCGGCGCCGAGAGCCGCAGTGAGCGGAGCCACCTTGACCGACGTGACGTCGGTGACGGTGGCGGCGGCGAAGGCACTGGCGCGAGCCATGGACTCCCCGGCCGACTGCGGCGGCACGGCGACGACGACGAGCGCCGGCGCGCCCGCTCCGTCACGCCAGGGCTCCCCCGCACCGCGCGCCACCGCTTCCGCGAGGGCACCCGGATCGGTGTCGTCGAGCCACACCTGCACCCCTGCGCGTCGCAGGGCGAGCCCCACCGAGGCACCGAGGAGCCCGCTGCCGATCACGAGCACGGGGCCGGCGACGGGCACGCTCATGTCGCGAGGTCCTGGCGCAGGGACTCGGCCCCGCGCAGGTAGACGTGCTGGACCTCCGCCCGTGGCACATCCATCTCCGCATGTGCGAGGACGCGGACCACACGCGGCAAGGCGCCGTGCACATCGAGTTCCTGCGCGCAGATCAGGGGCACGTCATGAAGCCCGAGCGATCGAGCCGAGGCCGCGGGGAAGGCGCAGTGGAGGTCTGGAGTGGAGGTGAAGAGGACGCTCACGAGCGCGTCCGCCGTAATGTCGTTGCGCTCCAGCATGGCCGCCACGAGTTCGGTGACCGCCTCGGTCATCTCCTCGGCGTCGTCGGCCTGGAGCGTCGTTGCGCCGCGGATTCCCCTCATGGGCATGGGGTCACCCTAGTGACTAGAGGCCCGCGGCCGTGTAGAGGCTGCGGAGCTCCGGCCCGGCCACCACGCGCGTGCGCCCGGGACGGAGTTGGCCCAGGCGAATCGGGCCCACCTGGGTGCGCACGAGCTCCTCGACGGGGTGGCCCACGGCCTGGAGCAGGCGGCGGACGATGTGATTGCGTCCCTCGTGCAAAATCACCTCCACCAGCGCTTTGTTGGGAGTCGCCTCCAAGATCGCGAAGGAATCCACGCGTGCGGGGCCATCGTCGAGTTCGACACCGGCCCGCAGCTGCCTTCCGATATCGCGAGGAATGGGACCCGGCACGAGGGCGACGTAGGTCTTGGCCACCCCGTGGGAGGGATGGGCGAGGTGTTGGGCGAGCACTCCATCGTTCGTGAGCAGGAGCAGGCCTTCGGTGTCGGAGTCGAGTCGCCCGACGTGGAAGAGCCGCTCGGTGCGCTCGGAGACATAGTCGCCGACGCACGGGCGCCCCAGATCATCCGACATGGCAGTGACGACGCCGCGCGGCTTGTTCAGCGCAATCACGACGGTGTCGGGGGCCGTGGGCACCCGCTCACCGTCGACGCGCACGACAGCACGCAGGGGATCGACCCGCATCCCCTGCTCGCGCACGACGCGACCGTCCACCTCCACGCGCCCTTGGGCGATGAGCTCCTCGCACGCGCGTCGACTGCCGAGCCCCGCCGAGGCGAGGACCTTCTGCAGGCGCACGCCCTCTTCAGCCACTACTCCCCCGCCGCGACCGCATCGATGACGGCCTCGAGCTCAGCCAGATCGGGGAGATGCTCCGCCAGATCAGGAAGGTCGTCGAGCGAGGCGATGCCCATGCGCTCGAGGAAGTACGGCGTCGTGCGGAAGAGGATCGCCTGGCTCGAGGGGTCCGTGCCAGCCTCCTCGATAAGCCCGCGTGACTGGAGCGTGCGCAGGACACCGTCGACATTGACACCGCGCACGGCACTGATGCGCGCACGCGAGACGGGCTGCCGGTAGGCGATCACCGCGAGGGTCTCCAAGGCTGCCTGGGTGAGCCGGGCCTGCTGGCCGTCGAGGACCCAGCGCTCGACCATGCCCGAGCAGGACTCGCTGGTGTAGAAGCGCCATCCGCCAGCGACCTCCCGCAGGGCGAAGCCGCGCTCCTGGCTGGCGTACTCGGCTGCAAGCTCCTTGAGCCTGGCGGCCACCTCATCGACGGGATACCGAGCGGCCTCCGCGAGATCGACCGTCGACTGCGGCTCCACGGCCACGATGAGCAGGGCCTCGAGGGCAGCTCCGAGCGAAGGCGCCGGCAGCAATTCCTCGTCGGACTCGTCGACTGTCACTTCGTCGCTCACGTCGGCGCTCGCTTCCGTCATGTCTCGATCTCCTCTACCGTCGCGATCACGTCGTCGATTGACTCCACGAGGTCACCTGACTCCACGAGGTCAACTGACTCCACATCGTCGACTGACTCCACCTCGTCGACAGACTCCGCGAGCCCGTCCTCGTCGTACTCATCGCTCACGTCGACATCGCCGTCGTCGCTGCCGGTCCAGCGGATCGTGAGGTCACCCAGGGGCGCCAACTGCTCGAAGGACACCGACCCCTCGCGGAAGAGTTCCAGGAGGGCGAGGAAGCGACCGATGACGACCATGGTGGTCGTCGCGTCGGAGACGAGGGCGCGGAAGGTCGCGGTGCGCTGGCGCCGCAGGCGCCCGACGATGATGGCCGCCTGCTCGCGGACGCTCACGAGCGGCACGTGCAGGTGACTGACACTCACCTCCGGCTCCGACCGCGGAGCCAAGGCCTTGGCCGCCAGGGCCGCGAATGCCTCCGGCCCGAGTCCGAGCACCACCTCGGGGAGGAGGTCGGCGAAGTGCGGCTCGAGCCCCACCGTCCGCGGCACCTGCCGCCCCGCGCGCGACATCCGGTCGGCGAAGAGCATCGACACCTGCTTGTACGCGCGGTACTGAAGCAGGCGGGCGAAGAGCAGGTCGCGCGCTTCGAGGAGCGCGAGATCCTCCTCGTCTTCGACCTCCCCGCTGGGCAGGAGGCGGGCCGCCTTGAGATCCAGGAGGGTCGCAGCGACGACCAGGAACTCCGTCGTCTCGTCGAGGTCCCACTCAGGTCCCTGGGCGCGCAGGTGCGCGATGAATTCGTCGGTGACGACATGCAGCGCGAGTTCGGTCACCTCGAGCTTGTGCTTGGAGATGAGCTGCAGAAGCAGGTCGAACGGGCCTTCGAAGGACCCTACGGTGACGGAGAAGGCCACTCCCGGAGCAGCCTCGGCCTGCTCGAGTTGCTCGCCGGCCACAGGGGTCTGGGTCACTTGGCGATGAGCTCTCGGGCCAGCTGCCGATAGGCATCGGCTCCGGGGCTGTTGGGCGCGAACACCGTGATCGGCTCACCGGCGACGGTCGCATCCGGGAACTTGATGGTGCGACTGATCACCGTGTGGAAGACCTGATCGCCGAAGGCGTCGACGACGCGCTCGAGCACCTCGCGGGTGTGCAGGGTCCGCGCGTCGTACATCGTGGCCAAGACGCCCGTCAGCTCGAGATTCGGGTTGAGCCTGCCCTGGACCTTGGTGACGGTGTCGGTGAGGAGCTTGACGCCGCGGAGGGCGAAGTACTCGCACTCCAGCGGGATCAGGACTCCGTTGGCCGCGGTCAACGCATTGATGGTGAGCAGGCCGAGTGAGGGCTGGCAGTCGATGATGATGTAGTCATAGCGATCGATCACGCCCGCGAGCCCGCGCACAAGAGCGTGCTCGCGAGCAACCTCGTTGACAAGCGCCACCTCTGCCGCCGATAGATCGATATTGCTCGGCATGAGATCGAGGCCGGGGACACTCGTCGAGACGATGACATCGTCGGCCGAGCAGTCGTCATCCATGAGCAGGTTGTAGACGGTGCGATCGAGGTCATGGGCCGGCACACCCAGGGCCACGGACAAGGCTCCCTGGGGATCGAAGTCCACGAGGAGGACCCGGCGCCCGTAGCCGGCGAGTGCCGCGCCCAGGCTCACGGTCGAGGTGGTCTTGCCCACCCCGCCCTTCTGATTGACCATGGCGATCACGCGCGCCGGACCGTGGTGATCGAGCGGGGCGGGCACCGGGAAGTCGGGCGTGGGACGGCCTGTAGGGCCGACGGAAGCCGCGGAATTCTCGTCGGGCATCGCGTCTCCTCCCCTGCTCTCCCCCGGGAGCCTCCCGGACCGCGCCATCCTCTCAGACGCCGAGCCCTGAGGAGGGCTACCCCGGCCCAGTCGCTCGAGCCCGGGGGTGGCTCGTCGCGTAGACCTCCCTCAGGGTGTCCACCGTGACCCGCGTGTAGATCTGCGTGGTGGTCACGGAGGCATGCCCGAGGAGTTCCTGGACCACGCGCACGTCGGCCCCTCCCTCGAGGAGGTGCGTGGCAAAGCTGTGGCGCAGCGTATGGGGTGAGACCCCCGTGAGATGGGCTCGCTCGGCTGCGGCCGCGATCACCGCCCAGGCGCTCTGGCGGCTCAGGCGCGACCCGCGGGAGTTGATGAAGAGCGCCGGGGTCGCCCGCGACATGAGAGCGGGACGCCCGCGCACGAGGTAGGCGGACACGGCCTCCGCGGCATGCGCACCCAGCGGCAAGCGGCGTTCACGTGCCCCCTTGCCGCGCAGGAGCACGACACGCTCCTCGAGGTCGATGTCGTCGACGTCGAGCCCGCAGGCCTCGGAGATACGCGCGCCTACGCCGTAGAGGATCTCGAGCAGCGCGCCATCCCGCAGGCCCAGGGGCGGCTCGCTGGACGCCGCTGCCGCGATGAGGGAGACGACCCGGTCGTACGGGATGGCCTTGGGCAGCCGGCGGGGGGTCTTGGGCGGTCGCCAGGAGCGCGCCGGATCGGTCGGGGTGACCCCCTCGAGGACGCAGAACCGGTGGAAGCCCCTCACCGCGACGACGCACCGCGCCACCGATCCGGGCCCCAGACCGGGATGACCGTCACCGCCGCGAGCAAGGTCGACGGTGAAGTCGGCCAGGTCGGTCGAGCTGACGGCCTCGGGCTCCTTGATCCCGCGCGCCGCACACCACGTCACGTAGCGCCCGAGGTCGCGCCGGTACGCCGCCACGGTGTTGCGCGACAAGCCTCGCTCGACCACAAGGTGGTCGAGGTAATCCCCGACCGAGCGCTCCAGCGACGTCGCGCTCAGGCGAGCACGTCCTCGACCGCGACGGAAGGCAGTCCGCAGGCCTCGGCCACCGCGGCGCAGGTGACCTGTCCCTGGTGGACGTTGAGACCGGGCCGCAAGGCTGCATCACGCTGCAGTGCGCCACGCCAGCCGTAATCGGCGATCTCGACGGCATAGGGCAGGGTCACGTTGGTGAGTGCGTACGTCGATGTGTGCGGCACAGCGCCGGGCATGTTGGCGACGCAGTAGAAGACCGAGTCGTGGACGGCGAAGGTGGGGTCCGCGTGAGTGGTCGGCCGGGAATCCTCGAAGCAGCCGCCCTGGTCGATGGCGATGTCGACGAGCACACTGCCCTTCTTCATCCGGGACACGAGCTCGTTGCTCACCAGCATCGGTGCCTTAGCGCCCGGCACGAGGACCGCACCGATCACCAGGTCCGCATCGAGGACCGCCTTCTCGATCTCGAAGGCGTTGGACGCCACTGTCTGCATGTGGCCCTGGTAGATCGCGTCCACCTGGCGAAGTCGCGCGATGTTCTTGTCGAGCAAGAGCACCTCGGCCTGCATACCCAGGGCGATCGCCGCCGCGTTGAGCCCGGACACACCGGCGCCGATGACCACGACCTTGGCGGCGTAGACACCCGAGACGCCACCCATGAGCACGCCCCGGCCGCCGTTGGCGCGCTGGAGGGCAGTGGCACCCACCTGGGGCGCCATGCGACCGGCGACCTCCGACATGGGTGCGAGGAGCGGCAGGGACCCGTCGGGGAGCTCCACGGTCTCGTAGGCAATGGCTGTGACGCCGGAGTTCAGCAGTGCATCAGTGCATTCGCGCGATGCAGCCAAGTGGAGGTAGGTGAAGAGGATTTGCCCCGGGCGCATGCGCCCGTACTCCTCTGCGATGGGCTCCTTCACCTTGAGGATCAGGTCGGCCTCGCCCCACACGTCATCGGCGGTAGGCAGCATGCGCGCTCCTGCCGCGATGAACTCGTCATCGGAGATGGAAGAACCCAGCCCTGCCCCCGATTGCACGACGACCTCGTGGCCGTGGCGGCAGAACTCGAAGACTCCCGCGGGGGTGATCGCCACGCGGTACTCGTGGTTCTTGACCTCGGTGGGAACGCCGACCTTCATCGCACTCGCCTCCGTGCGTTGTGTGTCGAGCGCGGAGAGCACGCCCGGGCGGCCCCTCGGCCCCGACCTAACTCTGCCCCATCAACCCGCATCGGCTGTCCCCGCCGCCCCGATGGCGAGATCCCACATCGGACCCTCCGCCGGCCGGAGGGTCCGCCAGCCGCGATCCCGCGCGGCGCCCGCCGCAAGGACGCCCACCACGGTGGTGGGGTTGTGCAGGTTCCCTTCCAGCACCGTCTGGATGGCCTCGTCGAGGTCGACCCAGACCTGCGGTAGGTCGGCCTCCTCGGCCTCCCCCGTGTGCGGGCGTCCACCCGGCACGCTGGACAGGCCGCGCGCGAGGAAGCACCTGAAGGCCTCCGTCGATCCCCCGGGGGAATTGAAGAAGTCGACCAGCACGTGCCAGTCGGCGGCCACGACTCCCGCCTCCTCCGCGAGTTCACGGCGGGCCGTCTCCAGGGGTGGCTCTCCCTCGACGTCGCGGAGTCCTGCCGGAAGCTCGAGCAGGTATCCGCCCACGGGATGGCGGAACTGTCGGATGAGGAGGATTCGATCGCGATCATCGATGGCCGCGACGCCGACCGCGCCGGGGTGTACGACGACGTCGCGAGTGACGACGACACCGTTCGGCAGCCGCACCTCGTCGCTCGCCACAGACCACACGCGACCCCGGAAATGCGGCGTGCGCGCAAGCAACTCCGCCTGATGCGCCTCGTCGCGGAGTGGACCGGTCCACTCGCCGTCGGCCACGGTCAAGATTGCGCGGATGCGGCCGTGGAGACCCCCGCCGCGCGACGCTCCAGCGCCGCTCGGACGAGTCCGGCGAAGAGCGGGTGCGCGCGCGTGGGGCGCGAACGGAACTCCGGATGCGCCTGGGTCGAGACGTAGTAGGGATGCACGTCCGCAGGAAGCTCGACGAACTCGACGAGGCGGCCATCGGGGCTGGTGCCGGAGATGACGAGGCCGGCTTCCTCCAGCTGAGAGCGATAGGCGTTATTGACCTCGAAGCGATGACGGTGGCGCTCGTCCACGTACGGCAGGTCGTAGGCCCGCTGCACCACGGAGCCGTCGAGGAGCTTGGCCGGATACAGGCCCAGGCGCATGGTGCCGCCCATGTCGCGCTCCCCCGAGATCACCTCGCGCTGATCGGCCATCGTCGCGACCACAGGATGGGGCGTGGTCTCGTCGAACTCGAGTGAGTTGGCGCCGTCGAGGCCAGCCACATTGCGGGCGTACTCGATCACCATGCACTGCAGCCCCAGGCAGAGCCCGAGTGTCGGGATGCCGTGCTCTCGAGCATGGCGGAGGGCACCGAGCTTGCCCTCGATGCCGCGGACGCCGAAGCCACCCGGCACGCATATCGCGTCCACGCCGCCGAGGTGCTGCGCCGCCGACTCGGGGGTGGCGCAGTCATCACTGGTGACCCAACGGATCCGCACGCGGCAGTCCTGGTCGAACCCGCCTGCGCGCAGGGCCTCGGTCACCGAGAGGTAGGCATCCGGCAGGTCGACGTACTTGCCGACAAGCGCGACCTCGACCTCGTGCGCCGGATGGTGCACGCGGCGCAGCAGATCGCCCCAACTCGTCCAGTCGACGTCACGGAAGGGCAGGCCGAGGCGGCGCACGACGTAGGCATCGAGTCCCTCCGTGTGGAGGACCTTGGGGATGTCATAGATGCTCGGCGCGTCAACCGCCGCCACGACAGCTTCCTCGTCGACGTCGCACATCAGCGAGATCTTGCGCTTGATGCCGGGCGGGACCGCGCGGTCCGCGCGGAGCACGATCGCATCGGGCTGGATGCCGATATTGCGCAACTGGGCCACTGAGTGCTGAGTGGGCTTGGTCTTGAGCTCCCCCGACGGGCCGATGTAGGGCAGCAGCGACACATGCAGGAAGAAGACGTTGTCCCGACCGACCTCGTGGCGGATCTGGCGGACAGCCTCGAGGAAGGGCAGCGACTCGATATCGCCCACGGTGCCACCCACCTCGGTGATGACGACGTCGATCTCAGGACTGGCCATACGCCGGATGCGCGACTTGATCTCGTTGGTGATGTGCGGGATCACCTGCACGGTGTCGCCCAGATACTCCCCGCGCCTTTCCTTGGCGATCACGGTGGAGTAGACCTGTCCGGTCGTGACGTTGGCAGAGCCGTGGAGATCGGTGTCGAGGAAGCGCTCGTAGTGGCCGATGTCGAGATCGGTCTCCGCGCCATCGTCGGTGACGAACACCTCGCCGTGCTGGAACGGGTTCATCGTGCCCGGGTCGACGTTGAGATAGGGGTCGAGCTTTTGCATGGTGACGCGCAGTCCGCGCGCCTTGAGAAGGTTGCCGAGACTTGAGGCCGTCAGCCCCTTGCCGAGGGACGAGGCGACTCCGCCGGTGACGAATACATGCCGCGTGCTTCCTCGCTGCTCCACGGGAGGTCAGGCTATCAGCGGTCGCTCCGCGGGGCCTGGGAGCGACCCGCGGCCAACCTGGTCGATGCCAGGGCAAGGAGCTCCTCCGCGTGGGCGGCCGCGGTCGCCGAGTCCTCCTGGCCCCCCAGCATCCGAGCGAGCTCCGTGATGCGCTCGGGCCCCTCGGCGTAGGAGATGCTCGACGCGGTGACCGTCCCGGGACGCACCACGACGTGGCGGTCGGCGAAGGCCGCCACCTGGGCCAGGTGGGTCACCACGATGACCTGAGCGGTGCTCGCCAGGAGTGCCAGTCGATGTCCCACCTCGATCGCAGCCTTGCCACCCACTCCCGCATCGACCTCATCGAAGACAAAAGTCGGGACCGGATCCATCCCGGCGAAGACGACCTCAAGTGCAAGCATCACGCGCGAGCGTTCGCCCCCCGAGGCACTCTTCGCAAGCGGCCTCCCCTCGGGGGCATCACGCGTGACGAGGAGGTACTCGATGTCGTCGACGCCGTGACGATCGGCGCCGCAGGCGCTCCCATCGACGTCCAGATCGATGTCGCCGCTCCCGGCCACTCGCCTGCGCACATCCACGAGGAGGCTGGTCGAGCCCATGGCGAGGGCAGCGAGTTCCTGGGTCACCGCGGCGGCAAGGCGCTCGGCCGCAGCAGTCCGCGCCCCGGAGAGTCGGGAAGCCTGCAGGGCCGACTCCTCGCGTAGGGCCACCACGCGGGCATCGAGGAGCTCCACGAGCGCCGCATCGTCGCCAAGATCGGCCAGTCGCGCCTCGGCGGCATCACGCCACGCGGCCGGGTCCGAGGCCAAGTCCGGCCACGCCCCCGTGCGCTCGAGTCTCCTGCGGAGGTCGCCGAGCACAGCGCGACGCTCTTCGATCGCGTCGACGCGGCCCGGGTCGGCATCAAGCCTGTCCAGATAGCGCGTGAGGTCCGCGGCTACGTCGACTGTCTCCGCAGCGAGGCGCTCCGTGCGCTCACGTAGGGCCTGCAACTCGACATCACGCTCTGCCGCGCGTGACACGCCAGCGGTCGCGACTCCGAGTGCCGATGCCGCCGACCCTTCGTCGGCGACGAGTGCCTCGTGCGCGGCCACCACCCCTCGCATGATCTCATCGAGATGGGCAAGTCGGCTTGCCTCCGAGCGGAGCGATACCTCTTCATCCGCGGTCGGGGCAGCCCGATCGATGGCCTCGAGGCAATCCCGAAGCATCGATGCTTCCCGCGCCCTCTCCTGCGCATGCGTGAGCACGTCGTCACGCTGACGCATCGCCTCGGTCAGCTCGTCGTAGGTCGCTCGAAAGGCCGCTCGAGCCTGCTCAACCTCCGGCCCACCGAATCGGTCCAGTGCGGCACGCTGCTGGGCGGGGCGTCGCAGCCGATGCTGGTCGTCTTGGCCGTGCACCGCCACGAGGCGGGCACCCAACTGGGCCAGGGTGGCGGCCGGCACCGTCCTGCCACCCAGGTGGGCCCGTGAGCGGCCTGCCGCGGCCACCGACCTCGTGAGCACGATGCTGCCGTCCTCGTCCCACTCCCCTCCTGCTTCGGTCACAAGCGCGGCTACGTCGGGGTCATCGACGCGGAATCGACCCTCCACGACCGCCGAGTCATGTCCGGCGCGCACGAACCCGGGATCCGATGCCCCGCCCAGGACCAGGGAGAGCCCCGTGAGCACCATGGTCTTGCCGGATCCGGTCTCCCCGGTGATCACGGTGAGGCCCGGGCCCCATTCCCATTCCGCTCGGTCGATGACGCCCACGCCGCGGATGCTCAACTCGATGAGCCCGTGCCCCCCGGTCACCTCCGGCCTCGCCACCCGTCAACGGGAAGGCTGAACTTGGCGACGAGCCGGTCCGTGAAGGGTGCGTGCGACAGGCGCGCGAGGCGCACCGGCTGCTCAGAGCGGCGTATCTCGACACGCGCGCGCGGCGGCAACTCCACGGCTCGGCGCCCGTCGGCCCACATGATCGCGGACGACGCGGGGTCCGGGAGCTCCAGGGCGATGACGCTCCGAGGAGAGACGACCAAGGGTCGGGCGAAGAGTGCGTGAGCACTGATGGGGACGACAAGCAGAGCTTCTACCTCCGGCCACACCACCGGGCCTCCTGCGGAGAAGGCATATGCCGTGGAGCCCGTCGGCGTCGCACAGACGACACCGTCGCAGCCCCATCGCGACAGGGGCCGTCCGTCGATCTCTACGAGGACATCCACCATGCGCTCGCGCGCGGCCTTCTCGAGGCTGGCCTCATTGAGCGCCCACGTCCGGTGCACCGCCTCCCCGCCCACGAGGACTGAGACATCGAGTGCAGTGCGCTCCTCGACATGCCACTGGCGCTCCACGATGGCGCGGACCACGTCATCGACGGCTTCACGCTCCGCCTCCGCCAGGAATCCGACGTGTCCCAGGTTGACGCCGAGGAGCGGGACATCACCGTGTCGCGCTCGCTCAGCGCCGCGCAGGATCGTCCCGTCGCCCCCCAGCACGACCACGAGTTCGGCTCCGTCCGCGGCAGCCTCATCGGCCGGCACGACGGTCCAGTCGCCGCCGGACTCAGGAGCCAACTCGTCGTCGTCGCACACGCGGACCTCTACCGATGCGGCGGTGAGCGCGCGGGCCACCTCAGCCGCCAGGACCTGCGCCTCGGGTCGCGAGGCATGCGTCACAAGGAGGACCGACCGTCCGTTAGACGTCATGACCCGCCTCCACTACGTGCCCGATCCGCTCCGGGTCGGGCGCTCCGGCATCGCGGCGAAGCCAGAGGAAGAACTCGACGTTGCCGCTGGGTCCGGGAAGGGGACTTGCCGCCACCCCTTGCGTGCCCCAACCCAGGTCGTACGCCGCTGAGGCGATCCTACGGACGACCTCGGCCCGCTGCTCGGGGTCGCGCACAACCCCCCCTGCTCCCACCGCATCGCGCCCGACCTCGAACTGGGGCTTGACCATGGGGACGAGGTCGGCGCCCTCCGCGGCGCATGCCACGAGGGCGGGGAGGACGAGTCGCAGGGAGATGAAGGAGAGGTCCGCCACGATGACCTCGGGCGCATAGGGCAGATCCCCGGGTTGGAGCAGGCGCACGTTGGTGCGGTCGATCACGGTCACGCGCTCGTCCGTCTGCAGCCGCCAGTCGAGGAGGCCGTAGCCCACGTCGACACTCGTCACCGCCCGTGCGCCACGGCGCAGCAGCACGTCGGTGAATCCTCCGGTGGACGCTCCTGCGTCGAGGCACAGGCGCCCTTCGATCGACGGGCCGCCGAGACGGTCAAGGGCACCGTCGAGTTTCCACCCGCCGCGCGAGGCGTATCCGGGATCGTCGACATCGTCCTCGACGAGGACGGCCGCTGCGTCGTCGACCATGGTGGCGGGCTTGGATGCGACCTGACCGCCCACGCGTACCCGCCCGGAGTCCACTAGTGAGCGAGCCTGCTCGCGCGATCGGGCAAGGCCGCGCCGCACCAACTCCGCGTCGAGGCGGCGTCGTGTCAGGAGTCGGCCCCGCCGCCGGACCCGGCGTCGCCGAGTGCAGCGCTCAGCCGGGCGTGGATGTCAGCGAAGACCTCAGCGTGCTCCTCGATCGGCACCTGATCGAGCTCCTGGAGTCGCTCAAGCGCGGCGTCGACACGGGTATCGCCCGTCGGCAGGACGGGCACGGCAATCGGCAGTCCCTGCTGCTCCCCCGCCGAAAAGGGCTGCGTCATGACCGGTCCCCCTCATCGGCACCGTGCTTCTTCGTCTTCGCCTCATCGGCTCGATGCTTATTCGTCTTCGCCTCATCGGCTCCGTGCTTCTTGCCCTTTGCCTTGTCCTTGCCATGCCCCTGCTTCTGCGCCGCCTTGGCAAGTCGCTCTTCCATCTCTGCGCGCAGAGATGTCAGCTGCTGCTCGAGTCGGCCGACCTCACGGCGCAGGCTGGCGAGCTCGTCTTCACGGGCAAACCCGAGTCGGCGGACCACGCGGTCCACCTCCTCGCGCACGAGCGAGCGCACCTGGTCAGGCGACAGCAAGGCCGCGACCTGCTCGCCCGTATTGGATGCCGCCTGCACGCCCTGGTCCACCATGTCGCCGACGGCGTCACCACCCTGCGTCCACAACCCCTGGGCGAGCTCGGCGGCCTTCGCGGCCGACATGCCCAGGAGCCCGGAGGCCAACTGGAGATACGGGCGGACGCCGGCCATGGGATCGTCCTCAGGAGGCTGCTGGCTCATGGGTCCACGTTACGCGGCCCGGGCGCGGTCTCACGCTGTGCCCGCTCGATCAACGCCGCCGCCTCGCCCACCCGGGGTGGCTCAGCCATCGCCCACGCCGCGGCGCAGGCGCACTGCAGGGCCGCGAGCCAGTCACCGCCCACGTCGACCCGCACTTCCCCCGCCTCGACCCAGGCGCAGGCCGGACCCAGACGCATGACCTCGCCCTCAACCCGCGGCCCTTGCGGACCCGAGGTGGGGGCAGGTGGCAGGGTCAGCGCCATCAGGTCCGCACCGATGAAGTCCGGTCGCTCCTCAGGGACCGCGGACAGCAACGATGCGACATCAGCGATCCCCGTGAGGACGAGGAGCGAGGGGACGCCGGCGCGCGCGGCACCGGCGATGTCGGTGTCGAGGCGATCACCCACGGCCAGAGGGGATCGGGCCTGTGTCCGATCGATCGAGACCTGCATGAGCGCCGGATGCGGCTTCCCGGCGACGTCGTCTGGCGGACGCCCCGCGGCGGCTTCGACCGCCCGAGCCAGGCTGCCGTTGCCGGGCGCACGCCCACCGGGGACAGGGAGGGTGACGTCGGGATTGGTGAGGGTCCATCGCGCCCCCGCCTGGATCGCCAGCGCGGCCGCAGCAAGATCGGTCCACGCCACATCCCGCCCGAAGCCCTGGAGTACAGCCGCGACGTCCGCCGCCGCGGGGTCGTGCGCTCGCACAGGCTCAAGACCCGCGTCCGCGATGGCGAGTGCCACGCCGGGGCCGCCGACTGCCAGCACCCGCGCGCCCGGGGGTAGCCGACCCGCCAGCAGCGCGGCACCCGCCTGTGACGAGGTGACGACCTCCCCCGTGCTGGCGGGGATCCCGAGGCTGGTCAGGTGATCAGCCACATCCTCGGGTGCGCGGCTGGCGTTGTTGGTGACGAAGGCGAGCCGCATACCTGAGGCTCTCGCTCGGGCGAGAGCGTCTACGGCACCCGGCACCGCCTGATCGCCGATATAGACCACGCCATCGAGATCGAGGAGGGCGACATCGTGCTGTGCGGCGAGACTGTGTCCTGCTCCCGCGTGCGGCGAGCCCACTCGACTCACGAGGGTGCGCCACCGAACGGGTCACCCTCGAGCGGACCCGAGAGCGGAAGTCCTGCGGCACGGCGCGCTCGCATGGTCGCCTTGACCTGAGTGAGTGCCTGCGCGTACTCCGCACGATCGGGGCGCATGACGCTCGCCATGGCCAGGTGATCTCGCGCCTGGGGGAACTCCTGGAGACGCCACAGACTCATACCCGCGCCGTAGTGCGCATAGTCGTCCGCGGGTGCGGACTCCAGGCACTCGGCAAAGGCGTCAGCGGCCTCCGCGTAGCGGCCGCAGTCGAAGAGCGCACGCGCACGGATCTCGCGCGCAGCCTGCGAGGAGGGATCCTCGAGTAGTACGCGATCGATGAGCACGAGGCACGCGGAGGCGTTGCCACTCGCGAGGAGTTCGCCGGCCCGACGAAACCAGTCGTAGACACTGCCGCTCGGAGCACCCTGCGCCGTCATGCGCCTATCGTGTCATGGGCGTCGCGCTCTATGCCGCTCGACGGACGTCGCGTGCCACCACTTCGGTGCGTGAGGCGGGCGCGGTGCCGGACTTCCAGAACCTGCGCTGAAGCGAGCCCTCGACCTCGATGACGTCGCCGTCATGCCAGCCGAGGAGTCGTCGCCGCACCGCAGCAGACCAAGCGATGCACTCGAGGGCATCGACCCGGACACGACCCGCGGGTCCGCGCTGACGCAGGGGCCGGTCGACGACGATACGGAAGGCCACGGCCTCATCTCCGCTGGGCAAGTCGACCTTGGTCACGCCCGAGAGGCGGCCGCGGAGCAGGACCTGGCTGTACGTCGCCCCATCGGGGCTGGCGGTTTGGCGGGCAGGGGACATTGCTCCTCCTCATCGATATCGGGGTCCGGCGACTCGGACCCGGGCCTACGATGCGGCTGAAGCGCCCACACGAGCGGGCGACGCCACCCGCTGTGGACGACTGCGCGAGGAGACTGCTGTGGACGGAATCAGGGACCTGGGTGGTGAGGTCTTCGAGATCGACACGCTCATGGGAGGGCACGCGGGGATCACTGCGGGCTACCTGATTCGCTCCGACCGTCCCTGCCTGGTGGAGACCGGGACGGCGCTGTCGGCGAACACCGTCATTGACTCCCTCGCCGCACTAGGCATCGGCCGCGACGACCTAGCCACTGTCGTGGTCACGCACATCCACCTGGACCACGCCGGTGGCGTCGGAGATATTGCCGAGGCCTTTCCTCGCGCCCAGGTGGTCGTGCACGAACTCGGTGCTCGGCATCTCGTGGATCCGACCAAGCTCGTCGCGAGCGCCCATCGAGTCTTCGGTCCCGTGATGGATGAGCTCTTCGGGGACCTGAAGCCCACCGAGGCCGCACGCGTGGTGGCGCTGGGTGAGGTCGGCGAGATCGACCTGGGCGGTGGACGCAGGCTTGAGGCCTTCCATGCTCCCGGTCACGCCTCGCACCATGTGGGTCTCCTCGATCCCGACACGGGGGACCTCTACACCGGCGATGCCGCAGGAGTGTATGTACCCGAGGCCGATGAGTTGCGGCCCGCAACCCCGCCTCCGGACTTCAACCTCGACCTCGCGCTCGCCTCCATGGATCGCATGCGCGAGGTCGCTCCACTCCGACTCCTCTTCGCTCACTACGGACCGGTGACCGCAGTGGGATCCGCACTGGACCGCTCCGAGGCGGTGCTGCGCCAGTGGGTGGAGATGGTCCGCGAGGCCCGTTCGCTCAATATGGATCTCGACCATGCGGTCGCGATGGTGCGCGAGCGCACTCCCATTTCCTTCAAGGGGTCCGCCAGCCCCGAGGAGCGCGAGGCAACCTGGGAGTTTCTCTCCTCGACCGCGGCCAATGTGGCGGGGATCAGCCGATGGCTCGATCAGGCTGAGGGGCCGGGCTCGACCTCGGGAGACGCGGCGTCGGTCGGGCGCTGATCCTCCACATCGTCACCCCAGGCATCGTCGAAGACGATTCCGTCCATCTCCGCCAGTCGCTCGTCGGCATCCGTCGCACCGTCGGGGTCGACCTGCGCGGCCCGCTCGAACCACATGCGGGCCTGCTCGCCTCGCCCGAGATCAAGGAGGGTGTCGGCGTAGGCATACCGCAGACGGGGCAACCACTCCTCGGTACGGCGCGCATTGAGCTCGGGCACCTGGAGGAGGAGCAGGGCGGCATCGGGCTGACCGAGGTCCCTGCGCGCACCGGCTGCAACAATCCTGGCTTCGATACGAGACGCATCCGAGAGTTTCGATTCGGGGACTTCGGCCAGCAACTCCAAGGCCTTGCGCGGCCGACCGAGGCCGCGCTCGCAGTCGGCCATCACCGGCACATAATCCTGGTCTCCGGTCATGCGTCGCACTGCCCGGAGCTCTGCCAGCGCTGCGGCGTAGTCACCCGCTGCATAGGCGGCGATGCCCATAGCCTCGCGCACGACGGACACGCGCCCCGCGAGCCGCTTGGCCTCCGCTGTGTAAGCCAGAGCGAGATCGACGTCACCTTCCTCGAGCGCTCGGGATGCGGCGACAAGCAGTCGCGCCACGGTCAGACCCAGCTCCTCAGGAAGCGTGCGTAGCTCCGCGGCGACGCGGCGGTCGATCTCCTTGCCCGTGATGTCGTCAGGGATGCGCGGCGCGCGCGGCTTGTCACTGCGTGGCTTATCGCTACGCGGCTTGTCACTGCGCGGCTTGTCACTGCGCGGCTTGTCACTGCGCGGCTTATCGCTACGCGGCTTAGCGCTACGCGGCTTATCGGTACGCGGCTTATCGGTACGCGGCTTATCGCTGCGTGGCTTATCGCTGCGTGGCTTATCACTGCGTGGCTTATC